>CALVPU010000048.1 GCA_944353735.1 uncultured Eubacteriales bacterium
AGGTCGTCCGCGCATGGCGCAGGCGCGTCGGGATAGAGTGGTTCTGCGGGCGCACCGGCGAGCGGATCGACGTAGCGGACCGCGCTGCGATAGGCGTATTCGACGACAAACGGCTCGTTCTCCGCCATCAGGCGCTCGAAGAACGCCGTTCGCTGCGGCGCGAGCGCATCGTCGGCAGAGAAGGCGCCGGGTGCGATTTCGATGTCGCGCTGCTGCGCGCAGCGCTGCGGCAGCGGCAGATGGACGCGCGCGTGCGCGCCGGAATGAAAGTTTGCGTCCGCAATGCACAGTGTGCCGCGAATGCGGATGCGGTAGGCGAGATGACCCTCGCGGCGGAGCGCTCGGATGGCATCGTCGAGCAGCGCGTCGCGTTCGAATGCCTGACCGGCGCGCTTGGCGAGGTCGGGATGAACCTTGAGCAGCGTGCTCAGGAAGCTGCGCAGATAGCGCTTTTCGCCGCCGACATAGAGGGAATCGACGGCGCGGTCGAGCTCGAGCGCGTCGAGCTCGGATTCCACAAAGTCCGGGATCTTTGCGCGGAGCATGTCCAGCGCTTCGGCGCGCGAATACGGATATTGCTGCGGCAGCAGTTCGGCGATGCGGCGCTCGACGCGCAGTCGGTCGCGGAGCAATTCAGGCAGGTCCTTGGCGAGCAACGCGTCGATCAGGGCGATTTCGCCCTCAAAATCGCCCGACCACTTGCGCTTAAGCACGTCTTCGGGAAGATCGAGGACCAGAGATTTCAGGTTGAGCACGACGATTCACCTCTTTGAATGGATCGGTCCGCGCCGCTGGCAATCATTTCCGGGAATGGCGCGCCGCGCGCGGAACAGAATAGGAGCAGCCGAACGGCGGAAACCAATCGCAACCGCCACCTCCGCGCGGAGGCGCACCGCGCGAATTCCGGGCGCGGGCAGGCGAACAATTGCCCCGATCGGAATGCAGCCAGTCTGCGCGTCCCAATCGGGGCAACGATCCCCGCCGGTTCGGTTTCGGGTGAAGGCGAATGCGCCTTCACCCGGCTTTGCGTTTACTTGGACTTGATGTAGGGCTTGCCGTTGGCGGCGGGAACGTGGGAGCGACCGACGAACAGGATCAGCACGATCACCGTCACGACGAACGGGATCATCGAGATCAGCTGCGCGGAGATCACGCTGTTCGAGCCGAGCACGATCTTCAGTCCCGAGCACATGCCGAACAGCAGGCACGCCCACATCGCGCCTTGCGGGCGGAATTTGCCGAAGATGACCGCGGCGATGGCGATGAAGCCCTGACCGACGATCGACGTGGGGCGGAACTGGTTCATCGTCGCCATGGTCACCGACGCGCCGCCGAGTCCCGCAAGGAAGCCGGACATGCACACGGAGAAGAAGCGGATGCCGAGCACGTTGATGCCCAGCGTGTCGCACGCGGCAGGGTGTTCGCCACAGGCGCGCAGTCGCAGGCCAAACTTGGTCCGGTAGAACACGAACCAGACCACCAGCACGGCGATGAACACCAAATAGGTCGTGGCGTAATTCGTCAGCACGTTCTTGAAGAAGTTGTCCCAGACCGTGCCGCCGGAGAACACGCCGTTGAGCAGCAGCGGGATCTTTTCCGCGGGCGCCAGCGGCACCGTGTCCGACGAGTTGAACAGCGCTTTGGCGAGGAGGATGGCGACGCCCGGCGCCAGAAAGTTGATCGCCGTGCCGGAGATGGTCTGGTCGGCGTTGAGCTTGCCCGTCGCCAGCGCGTGCAGCGCGCCGAACAGCGCACCTGCCAGACCGCCGCAGAGGAACGAGATCCACGGCATGCCGGTGAAGTGACCGACGGTCGCGCCGATGAAGGCGCCGATCGTCATCATGCCCTCGATGCCGATGTTGACCACGCCGCTGTTTTCCGAAAAGCAGGAGCCGAGCGCGGCGAACAGCAGCGGCGGCGTGTACAGGAGCGTCGTGTAGATGATGATGCCGATGCTGTTGATCACGTTATCCATGTTGCCGCCCTCCCTTTCTCACGCGAATGCGGAAGATGTGCGAAATCGCGATGAAGAACACGACCGTGCCGGTGATGATGTCGATCACCTCGGACGGCGCCTGAATCAGGTTGAGCTTTGTGCCGCCGTACTTCAGCGCGCCGTAAAACAGTCCGGCGAAGAACACGCCGACGGGATTCGAGGCGCCGATCAGCGCGACGCTGATGCCCTGAAAGCCGAAATTCTCCTGCGCGGTGAAGATGCTGATGCGTCCGCCCTGACCGAGCAGCTGCGTCGCGCCGCCGATGCCCGCCAGCGCGCCGGAGATCGCCAGCGCGAGCAGGATCGAGCGGTTGACGTTGATGCCGCCGTATTCCGCCGCGGAGCGGTTGAAGCCAACCGCCTTGAGCTCGTAGCCCGTGGTCGTCTTGTTGATGACGACGTAGACGATGACCGTGGCGATGATCGCCAGGAAAATGCCCCAGTTTGCCTTTGGCGCGAGACTCAGACCGTCGATCAATCCCTTGGGCAGCAAAATCATCGCCGCGTCGGCGACGTTCTTGGTCGCCTCGGCGCTGCCGGTGCTGTGGATGATGTCGAGGTCGGCGATGTAGTTGGAGAGGTAGAAGGCGATCCAGTTGAACATGATCATCGACAGCACTTCGTTGATGCCGAACCGCGTCTTGAGGAAGCCGACGATCACGCCCCACAGCGCGCCTGCCAGCGCCGCCACGAGAAAGCACAGCGGGATGAGCACGATCGACGGCGCGGGTACGAGGATGCCCACCACGCACGCCGCCATGGAGCCGACGACGAACTGACCTTCCGCGCCGATGTTGAACACGCCCGTGCGGAACGAGAACGCTACCGCAAGTCCGGTGAAGATCAGCGGTGTGGCGTAGACGATGCAGTAGGAGAGATAGCGAGTGGAACCGAACGCGCCCGTAATCAGGCGCTGGTAGGCGGCGATAGGGCTGATGCCCATCGCCAGCAGGAAGACGGCGCCGACGACGAACTAGATCAGGATCGACAGCAGCGTCAAAAAGAACCGGCTGTTGAAGATTTTTTCAATTTTGCTCATGCCTTCTTGCCTCCCGCCATCATCAGTCCCAGCGTGTTTTCGTCCGCTTCGTCGCCGAGCATGGAGCCGACGATGCGCCCGCCGTAGATCGTGTCGATCCGGTCGGACAGGTTGAGGATCTCGTCGAGCTCGAACGACACCAGCAGCACGGCCTTGCCCTTGTTGCGCTGTTCGACCAGATACTTGTGCACGTACTCGATCGCGCCGACGTCGAGTCCGCGCGTCGGGTTGACGGCGATGAGCAGGTCCTTGTCGTTGCCGACTTCGCGCGCGATGATGACCTTCTGCTGGTTGCCGCCGGAGAGCGTGCCCGCCGGGTGCAGCGCGCAGTCCTTGGGGCGGATATCGTACTTGGCGACCGCCGCCTCTGCATGCGCTTGAATGGCGGCCTTGTTGAGGATGCCGCGGTGCGAGAACTCCGGTTCGCGGAAGTTCTGGAGAATGAGGTTTTCGGCGACGGAAAATTCGAGGATCAGGCCGTGCTTCTGCCGGTCGGCGGGAATGCTGGACACGCCGTGGTCGAAGCCGACGCGCGGCGGGCGGTTGCATACGTCGACGCCGTTGACCAGCACCTGTCCCTGCGTCGCCTTGCGCAGCCCGGTGATGATCTCCACCATTTCGGTCTGACCGTTGCCGTCGATGCCGGCAATGCCGAGAATCTCGCCCCGGCGCACCGTCAGACTCAGTCCCTTGAGGATCTCGACGCCGCGATAGTCGACGCCGTGCAGGTCCTTGACCTCGAGCACGACTTCGCCCGGTTCCTTTGGAGGCTTTTCGACCTGGAAGTTGACGTTGCGCCCGACCATCATGCTCGCCAGCTCGCCCTCGGTGACGTCGGCGACGTTCACCGTGGCGATGTACTTGCCCAGACGGATGATCGTGCAGAAGTCCGCCGCCGCCTTGATCTCCTTGAGCTTGTGCGTGATGAGGATGATGGACTTTCCATCTGCGGTCAGGTTATGCATGATGTCGATCAGTTCGACGATCTCCTGCGGCGTCAGCGACGCCGTGGGCTCGTCGAGGATCAGCGTCTGCGCGCCGCGGTAGAGCGCCTTGAGGATCTCGACGCGCTGCTGCATGCTCACGGAGATGTCCTCGATGCGGGCGTCGGGGTCGATGGCGAGCTGGTAGCGCTGGGAAATCTCCATCACGCTTTCGCGTGCGCGCTTCATGTCCAGCTTGATGCCGTTGACCGGCTCCATGCCGAGCACGATGTTCTCGGTGATGGTGAATGGCTGCACGAGCATGAAGTGCTGGTGCACCATGCCGATGCCGGCATGGATCGCCGTCTTGGGGCTGTCGATGACGGTCGGCTTGCCGTCGATCAGGATCTCGCCCGACGTGGGCGTGTACATTCCGTAGAGCTGATTCATCAGCGTGCTCTTGCCCGCGCCGTTCTCGCCGAGGATCGCGTGAATCTCGCCCCGGTGAACGGTGAGGTTGATGCCGTCGTTGGCGACAAAATCGCCAAATTTCTTGACGATGTTGCGCATCTCGACGGCGATGTGGTCCATGTCCACGTGTCGTCCAGCCAAGTGAAGCCCTCCTTCGAGCGGTCGAATGGATGAGGGGGAAGCGCCGCAGCGCTTCTGCGGCAGGAAACCGCGCCGTGGCGCGCTCAGATCAGCACCGTGTTTGCCACGCCCATGTCCTGTGCGATGGCGGCGAGCGCGCGCATCTCCGCATCCGTCGGCGTGCGCAGCGAGCGGTATTCCCCGCGCACGCCCATCGGGCGGAAGCGGATGAGCTTGTAGGGCGTATCGGCGGCGTTCGCCGCGCACAGCGCCGCGCAGACGCCGCGAACCGTTGCGGCGGCATCCATCATATCGGGCACGTTGACCGTGCGCACTTCCGTGAGCTTTCCGCGCGCGGCGAGAAAGGCGAGGTTGCGCAGCACGACATCGTTGGGCGCGTCCGTCAGGCGCAGGTGTTCGGCGCTGTCCCATGCCTTGACGTCGAGCATCACGCCGTCGATGGCGCCGAGCAACTCGGGGTCGGCGGAGAAATCATAGCCGCCGTTGCTGTCAAGCAGCACATCGAGCCCGTCGGCATGTGCCATCGGCGCAAGGTCGAGCAGAAAGCCGCGCTGTAGCGTGCACTCGCCGCCCGACACGGTAATGCCGCG
>CALVPU010000049.1 GCA_944353735.1 uncultured Eubacteriales bacterium
AGACGGACCTGAGGGATATTGTTCATGGCTGTGGACCTCCTTGTGAAATGGAATTCCCTTGCGGTTGAAACGCGGTTTTCCTCTGCTGACTATGATACCAAACTGGCTTCGCCGCGTCAATACACAGTTTGCCGTGCGCGCAGTTTTTTGCGGATCGGATATACATTCTGCCGAATTTTGGAATCGCGCGACGAATTTGCGCAAACGGATTGATTCCGCGCGCCGGCGGTGCTATAATGGTTGCAGATGCATCCGTTTCGGCGCTCCGGACGGATGAAAAACCGAAGAGGGATGAAATATGGAGAGAGTACGGCGGATCTTTCGGGGACGGGAGCACGACATCGACATGACAGAGGGCAGCGTATTTTGGCACATATTGACCTTCGCGCTGCCGCTGCTGGTGGGCAACATCTTCCAGCAGATGTACAACATGGTGGATACATGGGTGGTCGGCAACTTCGTCTCGCCCGAAGCGTTCGCCGCGGTCGGCAACGTCGGCCCCATCATCAACACGCTCATCGGCCTGTTCTCCGGCCTCGCCAGCGGCGCGGGCGTGGTGATCTCGCAGTACTACGGCGCGCGCGATTACAAAAAAGTCCACGACGCCGTGCACACATCCATCATGCTCACCGTGATCCTCACCGTGGTCATGACGGCTATCGGCATTGCCATGACGCCGTGGATGCTCGAATTCATGAAGATGGAGGGCATCGTCTTTGAGGAAGCGAAGGAATACCTGACGATCTACTTCGCCGGCATGATCGGCCTGCTGTTTTACAACATGGGGTCCGGCATCCTGCGCGCGGTGGGCGATTCCAAGCGCCCGTTCTACTTCCTGCTCGTCTCCGCCGTGACGAACACGGTGCTCGACCTGGTGTTCGTCATCAACTTCGGCATGGGCGTGGCGGGCGTTGCCTACGCGACGATCATCGCGCAGGCGCTCTCGGCGGCGCTGACGATGGCGACGCTGTTTCGCACCCACTCCTGCGTGCGCGTGATCCTGCGCGACATCCGGATTCACATGGAGATGCTCAAAAAGACCATCCGCGTCGGCATCCCGGCAGCGCTACAGATGGCGGTGACGGCGTTCTCCAACGTGTTCGTGCAGTCCTACATCAACCAGTTCGGCACCTATTACATGGGCGGCTGGACGGCGTATTCCAAGATCGACCAGCTGATCTTCCTGCCGATGCAGTCGCTGGCGCTGGCGGCGACGACGTTCGTCGGTCAGAACCTCGGCAAGGGGCAGGTTACGCGCGCCAAGAACGGCACGCGCACGGCGCTGGCGATGGCGGTGGGCATCACCGTGATCGTCGCCATCCTCGTGCTGCTGACCGCGCCGTATCTGGTGGAGTTCTTCAACGATCAGCCGGATGTCGTCGAAATCGGCGCGATGTTCCTGCGCTGGCTGACGCCGTTCTACATGTTCAGCTGCATCAATCAGGTCTATTCCGGCGCGCTGCGCGGCGCGGGCGACAGCCGCGCGCCGATGATCATCATGCTCGGCTCGTTCGTGGTGTTCCGGCAGGTGTACCTGTACGTGGTCTCGAACTTCATCTCCAACACGATCCTGCCGCTGGCGATGAGCTATCCGGCGGGGTGGCTGCTGTGCAGCGTGCTGACGCTCGTCTACTACCGCCGCGTGGACTGGAACAGGAACCGTCTGGTCGACGAAACGCCCATCGCGGAAGCCTGAACCATCCCTGCGCTCCGAGCGCCGTTTCCGGGAAAATCCGAGGAGACGGCGCTTTCTCTTTTGCCTTTTCGCGGGTTGCGCGCGCTGTGCTTCGATTTTTACAGAATTTTCAGTGAAATGTAAGAAGATAGCCTGTTTTTTGCCGGGGGAAAGGTGTATCATGTATATGTATGTCCATTCTGATCATGGCGGAGGTGTGCAGTGGCAAAGTCGAAGAAAAAGCGCCGTGCGGCGCGCCGGAACAACGCGCTGGCGTGGGCGGCGCTGGCGATGTCGGTGGCGCTGGTGCTGGTGCTGTCCGCGTTGGCGCCGGCGGCGACGGGCGATGCGGACGCTGGCTTCAGCACGGAGGTCACGGCGTCGAGCGACGTGCGGCTCAGCGAGGTGATGGCGTCCAACCAGTCGACGCTGATGCTGTCCGACGGCACGTTGCCGGACTGGGTGGAGCTGGAAAATACCGGCGATGAGGCGGTTTCGCTGAGCGGCTACGCGCTGATGCGCGCCGACGACCCGACGCAGATCTACCGCTTCACGAACGTGACGATTCCCGCGGGCGGTTTCGCCGTCGTCTATGCCGACAACGGCGACGATGTGCCGGGCGAGATGCACGCGCCGTTCAAGATCCCCGCGGCGGGCGCGTCGCTGGCGCTGCTCGACCCGTCGGGCGCGGTGGTCGATTCGGTTGAGACGCCGCGGCTGGACGCCGATCAGGTCTATTGCCGCGGCGCGAACGGCACCTGGTCCGTCAGCTTCGGCGCCACGCCGGGCGAAGCGAACCGCGTGACGGATCAGAGCTCGTCGCTGTCCACGCGCCTCGCCGTCGCTGAGGATGCGGTGCAGGTGACGGAGATCATGTCCGCCAACGCCACCTATGCGCCCGACGAGCGCGGCGAACACCCCGACTACGTCGAGCTGACCAACACCGGAAGCGCGCCGGTCAACCTGAGCGGCTGGTTCCTCTCGGACGATCGCAGCGATCTCGACCGCTGGCAGTTCCCCGACGTGACGATTCCCGCCGGCGGCACGCTGGTCGTGCACTGCTCCGGCGAGGACCGCGCGGACGATCCCGCGCACCTGCACGCGAACTTCAAGCTCGGCAGCGACGGCACGGACGTGGTGCTGACGCGCGCGGACGGAGTGACGGTGGCGCTGGTCGCGGCGCCTGCGCTCAATCCCGATCAGGCGTATTCCCTTGTCGACGGCGCATGGACGGACGCGGCGGCGCCGACGCCAGGTCAGGCGAACACGCGCGAGAACGGCGCGGCGGTGGGCGCGATGGCGTCTGCGAATGCCGAGGGCGTCGTCATCACCGAAATCGCTGCGGCGACCACGCAGGTCGGCGCGGACTGGATCGAGCTGTACAACGGCGGCAGCGCCGCGGTCGACCTGAGCGGCTACGGGCTGTCGGACAATGCCAGCCGCCCGCGCAAGTGGCAGTTCCCGCAGGGCACGGTGATCCAGCCGGGCACGTTCGCGGCGGTGTTCTGCTCAGGCCTGGACACCGTTCAGGACGGGCAGATGCACACGAGCTTCAAGCTCTCCGCCGACGGCGGCTATTCGGTAACGCTCAGCCGCCCGGACGGCACGATCATCGACCGCATCTATGTGACGCAGCAGTACGAGGACATCACCTACGGCCGGCCCGCGTCCGGCGGCGGCGCCTACTACTTCACGCTCAATACGCCGCTGGCGGCAAACGACGGCGAGGCGTACCTCGGGCGCGCGGCGCAGCCGGGTTACTCGGTGGAGGGCGGCATGTTCCAGACGGGCGACGTGTTCAGCGTTGAGCTGGAAGTCGCCGAGGGGACGCGCGTGTACTACACGCTCGACTGCAGCGATCCGACCGAGGCGTCGACGCCCTATACGGGTCCCATTCCCATCAGCGGCACGACGATTCTGCGCACGCGCGCCTATGGCGACGGCTATCTCGAATCGTTTACCGACACGCAGAGCTATCTCTACGACGTCAACAATGGCGACGGCGTCTACGTCGTCTCGCTGGTGTCCGATCCGTACAACCTCACCAGCGAGGAAGCGGGCATCATGATCGCCGGCCCCAACGCCGCGGCGGAGTATCCGCATCAGGGCGCGAACTACTGGCAGGACTGGGAGCGCGAGGCGCACGTCGAGGTCTTTGCCGGCGACGGCTCCACGATGCTGTCGCAGGGCTGCGGCATCAAGCTGCACGGTCAGTACAGCCGCGCCGAGGAGCAGCAGGCGTTTAAGGTCATCGCGCGCACGCGCTATGGCGACAACCGCTTCCGCGCGCCGCTGTTTACCAACAGGGACTACACGGAATACCAGTCGTTCCTGCTGCGCTCGTCGGGTCAGGACACGGACCGCACGCGCATGCGCGACTCGGTGCTGACTGCGCTGGCGGCGGACACGTCGGTGATGTATCAGGAGACCGAGATCTGCGTGATGTACCTCGACGGCATGTACTGGGGACAGTACAATATCCGCGAGCGCATCAACGCCTACTCCATCTGCCAGTTCGAGGATTGGGTGGGGCAGGAGGACGACATCGACCTCGTCAAGGCGAACGACAACACCTTTCAGGGCTCCAACGCCACGTTTGAGGCGCTGCTCGAGTGGATTGACACCGTCGATCCGGCGAGCGACGCGTTCTATGCCGGACTCGATCAGGTGATCGACATCCGCAATTACATCGAATACATGGCGATCGAGATCTTCACCGGCAACGGCGATACGCTCAACGTCAAGCGCTACCGCAACGCCAACGACGATGGCAAGTGGCGCTGGGTGCTGTTCGACCTCGACTGGGCGTTCGACGTCGATACCAATTCCATCAACCGCTGGCTCGAACCCGGCGGCATGGGCACGAACAAGTACACCGACAACTCGCTGTTCATCGCCTGCATGCAGAATCCGCGCTTCCGCGACGAGTTTTTGACCTACATGGGCGAGCAGATGGCGACGACGTTTACTACCGAGCACGTGCTGTCGATGATTCAGGAGCGCTACGAGATTCTCCAGCCGCTTCTGCCGGACCAGCTCGAGCGCTGGGGACAGACGATGTCGTCCTATGAAAGCCAGCTCAAGGAGCTGACCGACTATGCCCGCACGAGGCCGCTGCGGCTTCTGCAGTTCTTCTCGGGCTACGGCGTCGATGATTCCAACATCACCATGACGCAGGAAGAGCTCAACCACTATTTCGGCGACGCCCTCGCCATCATCCAGCAGCAGATGGCGAGCGAGCAGCAGTGAGGAGGCGCGGACATGGAACCGAACCGGGCAAAGCTGCCTGCGCGGCATGAACTGAAGTACTTCATCCATCCTGCGGAGGTCGAAGCGCTTCGCTGCCGGCTGCGCCCCGCGCTGCGGCTCGATCCGCACTGCCGCGGCGGCAGGCCGTACGCGATTCGCTCACTGTACTTTGACGACGTCGACGACAGCGCGTACTACGACAAGCTTGGCGGCGTGATGCACCGGGACAAGTACCGCATCCGCATCTACGGCGGCTCCGATGCCGAAATCTTCCTCGAGCGCAAGCGCAAGGTCGGCGATCTGATTCAGAAATCTTCGGTGCAGATCACGCGGCGCCTGTGCGAGCAGCTGCTGTCCGGAAGCCCTTCCGGGCTGCAGCGCGCCGCCAATCCCCTGCTCAACGACATGTTTGTGCAGATGCGCACGCGCCTGCTGCGACCGCGCGTGATCGTCGATTACGAGCGCGAAGCCTATCTGTTTCCGATGGAGAACGTGCGCGTCACGTTCGACCTCAACCTGCGCTCGGGGCTGCACAGTCTGGCGCTGTTCGATCCCGACATCCCCACGGTCAGCCCCTGCGGGGACGTGCAGATTCTCGAGATCAAGTACGACGCCTTCCTGCCCGACCCCGTCCGCCAGCTGCTCTGGGGCATCCGCACCGATCGAAGCGCCATTTCCAAGTACGTGCTGTGCCGGCGCTTTGAACCGCTGGAGGCGTGAGGCGCGCCGGCAGGCCGCAGAAAGTACGAACGGCTTTCCCTGAAATACGATGGAGGAGAGAGACCCATGAACATGAACTTTGACATCTTCGGCTCCCAGACGATCGGCTTCAGCGAGCTGCCGACGATCATCTTCTCGATGCTGCTCGCCGCCCTGTTCGGCTTTGCCATCAGCTGGATCTACCGCAGGAACTACCGCGGCGTGATGTATTCCGGCAACTTCGCCTTCACGCTCATCATGATGACGCTGGTCACCACGCCCGTGGTGCTCTGTATCCAGAACTCGCTGGCGCTGAGCATGGGCATGGTCGGCGCGCTGTCCATCGTGCGCTTCCGCACGGCGGTCAAGGAGCCGCTGGATTCGGCGTACGTGTTCTGGGCGCTGACGACCGGCATCCTGCTCGGCGCGGGTCAGTTCCTGCTGGCAGCGATGGCGCTGCTGCTGATCGCCATCCTGCTGACCGCGCTGGTCAACATCCAGAGCAAGGGCATCAACAGCTACCTGCTCGTCGTGCGCATGGCGGAGGAGGCGGAACGTCCGGTCGCGCAGGTCGTCGGCGGCATCCGCGTGCAGAAGCTCAAGTCCAAGAGCGTTTCTTCGGCGGGTGTGGAGGCGACGTACGAGGTGCGCGTGGACAAGCCCGACGCACTGCTCAACCGCATCCAGTCCATTCAGGGCGTCCGCGACGCGACGCTGGTGGCGTACATGGGCGAGACCGCCTGACCCGCCGGAAGGGGGAAGTCACTTGACGCAGTACAGACGCCCTTCCCAGCCCGCAGGGACCAGCCGCGCGCCGCGCCCGTCCGCGCCCGGGGCGAATCCGCCGCCGCGCCCGACGCCGCCGCGCCGGAGAGGTCCGGGATTTTTTCGCCGCTTGCCGCGCGATCTGGGCAAGGTGGCGGCGGGCTGTGCGGCGCTGCTGGCGGTCTGCGCGCTGGCGCAGGCGTTTCTGCCCGCCATTTCGCAGAGCGGGGAGAGCGGCGCCATTCATCAGGTCTACAGCGCCGGACCACTGCGGATCAACGAGCTGATGAGCCGCAATTCCGGTACGATCGTCGATGACGGCGGCGCGACCGCCGATTGGTTCGAGGTGATGAACGTCGGCAACAGCGCGGTCGACCTCGGCGGCTACATGGTTGCCAAGGACGAGGGCGCGTCGAACGTGTTTACCTTTCCGTCGATGACGCTCGAACCGGGCGCGTGCGTGCTCGTGTTCGCGGACAGCACGCTGCGCAGCGCGGCGGACGAAGAGCTGCACGCGCCGTTCAAGCTGTCCTCTGCGGGCGGCACGCTGATGTTGTTCAGCCCGTCCGGCACGGCGATCGACACGGTCAACTTCCCGTCGCTGTCGGCGGACACCTCCTATGCGCGTCAGGGCCTGAGCGAGTGGTCGGTCAGCAGCCGTCCGACGCCCGGCCTGCCCAACGACGAGGCGAGCTATCAGGCGCTGCATCAGGTCGTTTCCGGCGCCGGCGTCGAGCTGAGCGAGATCGTCGCCTCCAACACGCGCTATGCGCCCGACGAAAACGGCGCCTATCAGGACTACATCGAGCTGTACAATGCCGGCACCGAGGCGGTCGACGTGAGCGGATGGTTCCTGTCCGACACGCCCGGGCTGCCGCTGAAGTGGCGCCTGCCCGAAGGCATGGTGCTGCAGCCCGGCGAGTGCTGCATCGTCTATGCGTCCGGGCGCGACCGCGCGGATCCCGCGCATCCGCACGCGAATTTCAGCCTGAGCACCGAGGGAGAGACGGTGACGCTCGCCGACGACAGGGGACGGCTGGTCGACGAGACGGCGTACGACCTGCTTGGCGACGACGAGGCATGGCTGCGCGGCGCGGACGGCGCGTGGACGCGCGGCACGCCGTCTCCCGGGACGGCGAATGGCTGAGACATGCGCTGCGTGCATTCGAGGCAGGAAGTATGGCTTCGTGGATTGGACGGCTGCGCTCATCCGGACAAAACGTTTCGCCGCCAGTACGCTGCGAGACAAAGCGCCGCGGCATGAGGCTTTGCCGGCTGAGATTCCCTCCGGCTGCAATCTCGCATGGCGAGGTTCTCTCATGTCCATGCGCCGCTGCGCGATTCCAATTTGACGAGGTCCCGCTGGACGTCATCCGGCGGGACCTCGGTCCGTTGACAAGGGTGCAAGCGCAACAGTCGCGCTGGCAGAGAAGAAATCGGCTGCGATAGAAGAAAGCGGCGGCAATGGTTGCTTTTTCTCCAGCTGTACCGGCTGCGGTCGCTTGCGCCCAAGTCAATTTCCCTGAATGCAAGTCTGCTTTCTCACTTGCGGGCTTTATAAGCGCACTTTGCCCCGCCTGTGCAGGCGGGGCAAAGTGCGGGAAGATCGCTTGCCGCGCATCAGGCGGCGGGTTCTTTGCACGCGTCGGGCGCATCCGCGCCGGCGTTGACGGGGAACTTTTTCAGGCGGATCACATAGCAGATTGCGTGGACCGCGGCGGTCAACACCCAGGAAATGGGGTAGGAGATGTACAGCGTCTGCAGCGACCAGCTCATCGGCATCACGATCCAGATCCACAGGATGCGGAACGCGCACGCGCCCATCAGCGAGACGATCATCGGCAGCACCGTGCTGCCCAGACCGCGCAGCGCGCCGCAGAGCACGTCCATGATGCCGCAGGTGAAGTAGGTCGTCGCAATGATCCACAGGCGCCTTTCGCCTGCGGCGATGACTTCCGGATGGCTGTTGTAGATGCCGAGGAAGAAGCCCCTGAACAGCAGGGCAATGCCGCCCAGCAGCAGGCCGACGGCGGTGACGGTGAGCACGCAGGTCACGCACACGCGCCGCACGCGGGCGTACATCCGCGCGCCGGCGTTCTGCCCGGTGAAGGTGATGGAAGCCTGATAGACGGCGTTCATGGAGGTATAGATGAAGCCTTCGATGTTCGACGCGACCGTGTTGCCGGCGACCATGACCGTGCCGAAGCTGTTGACGGTCGACTGGATCATGACGTTGGACAGGGAGAAGAACACGCCCTGAACGCCGGCGGGCAGGCCGATGCGGACGATCTCCACGATCTGCCTGCGGTTGATGTGCAGCCGCTTGAGCTCAACGCGGATCGCGCCCTCGGAGCGGCACAGGCAGATGAGCACGAGGATCGCCGAGATCGCCTGCGAAGTGATCGTCGCCAGCGCCACGCCCTCGACGTCCATGTGGAACACGATGACGAAGAACAGGTTCAGGATCACGTTGACGATGCCCGCCAGCGTCAGGTAGATCAGCGGCCTGCGCGTGTCGCCGATGGCGCGCAGCACGGCGGCGCCGAAGTTGTACAGCATGTTCACCGGCATGCCGATGAAGTAGATCTTCATGTACAGCGTCGCCAGCGGAAGCGTTTCCGGCGTGGTGTCCATCCAGATCAGGAACGTCTCCGACATAAAGAAGCCAAACACCGCCAGTATCACGCCGCTGATGAGGCTGGAGAGCACCGCCGTGTGCACTGCGTCGGAGACGCTCTTGTAGTCGCCCGCGCCGAATGCCCGCGCCACGACGACGTTTGCGCCGACCGACAGTCCCAGAAAGAGGTTGATGATCATGTTGATCAGCGCGCTCGTCGAGCCGACCGCCGCCTGCGCGGCGACGGCATCCTTGGCGAAGCGCCCGACCACGATGACGTCTGCCGCGTTGAACAGCAGCTGCAGGATGTTTGAGAGGATCAGCGGCAGCGCAAAGACCAGAATCTGGGGGAGAAGTGGGCCGCGCGTCATGTCCATTTCGCGGTGGACTCTGTGAAGGTGCATCGAAGAGACCTCGCTTCCGTTCGTTTTTTTCACTACAATTATAGCATATTCCGCGAAGTTTTCCAGCGGTTTCGCGCAATCTTTCCTGTGAAATTTGATGTGCGCCTGACACTCGCTTGACGTCGCGATGAGTGCGCTTTACCTAAAGTTCATATAAAATCAATGGTATTATGCTATCGCTTTAGCAGGATAAAGTGCTAAACTATAGCCACAAACCCGGAAGCGATCCGGCGGGCGGTCGACTGGCTGCCCGACCTAAACGATCAAATGGAGGAAACGAACATGAAGAAGATCTTTGCGATGCTGCTGACCCTGACCATGCTGCTGACCGTCGCGGCCAGCGCGGAGACGTTCACCTTCAAGATGGGCTTTGACGCCGAGTATCCGCCGTACACCTACATGGGCGAGGATGGCGAGTACACCGGCTACGACATCGAGATGTGCCGGAAGGTCTGCGAGATCCTCGGCTGGGATCTGGAACTGGTTCCGGTGAACTGGGACACCAAGCTGCTGACGCTGGACGCCGGCGAAGTCGACTGCATCTGGTCCGGCCTGACGATCGACGTCATCGATCCCGAGGCGTACACGCTGTCCTTCGCCTACTCGGACAACTCCCAGATGATCCTGACCAAGGCCGCCAACGGCATCGAGACGCTGGACGATCTGGCGGGCAAGATCGTGGGCGTGCAGCTGGGCACCTCCGCCGACATCCTGCTCAGCGCGGGCGGCGACTGCGAGGAGCTGGCGGCGACGTTCGGCGAGCTGGTTCGCTTTGAGAACTACAACGTCTGCTTCACCGAGTTGATGGCGGATTCCATCGACGCCGTCGCCATCGACATCGGCGTGGCTGCTGAGAAGATCGCCCAGTACGGCGACGAGTACGTGATGCTCGACGAGTCCTTCGCCTCCGAGGAGTACGGCATCTGCTTCCGCAAGGATGACACCGAGCTCTGCGAGCAGGTTGAAAGCGCCTTCATGCAGCTGGTCGAGGACGGCACCTATGTCGAGCTGGCGGAGAAGTACGGTCTGGACACCGCGGCGCTGTGCCTGACCGCCGATGCGGCGGAAGCCGAGGCGCCCGCCGAGGACGCCGCTGCGGAGGAAGCCGCCGAATAAAGCGGATTCTGCCAAGGACAACCGCCCTGCACGGGCATGCGGACAGAGGGTTATGGCGCAAGCGATAACCCCCTTGTCCATGATTTGACGCCGTTTTGGGGCGCGAAGGGAGAATGGGCATGAAGATGTCGATCGGTACGATGATCCAGACGATGAGCGAGGGGCTCGGGCGGACATGCGCGATCTTTGGCCTGACGCTGCTGTTTTCGCTGCCGCTGGGGTTGGTGTTCGCGCTGCTGCGCAAGTCGCGCTTTGCGCCGGTACGCACGGTGATGCGCGTGTTCATCTCTATCCTGCGCGGCACGCCGCTGATGCTCCAGCTGCTGGCGGTGGCGTATGGGCCGGTCTACCTGTTCCACGCAAGCATCTCGCGCAACAAGCTGATCCCGATCATCATCGGCTTCGCGCTCAACTACGCGGCGTATTTCGCCGAGATCTATCGCGGCGGCATCGAGTCGATGCCCGTCGGGCAGTACGAGGCGGCGGCGGTGCTGGGATACAGCCGCTTTCAGACGTTCATGCGCATCATCCTGCCGCAGGTGGTCAAGCGCATCCTGCCGTCGGTGACGAACGAGGTCATCACGCTGGTCAAGGACACGTCGATGGCGTTCACCGTGGCGTATCAGGAGATGTTCACCATCGGCAAGCAGATTGCCAGCAGCACGTCGAGCTTCATGCCGTTTCTGATCGCCGGCGTGTTCTACTATGTCTTTAACTCGCTGGTGGCATTCGTGATGTCGCGGTTTGAAAAGCGGCTGAGCTACTACCGCTGAGACAATCGTATTGCCACAAAGAGCAACCTTGCAGAAATCCTTGGATTGAGGCGCTTTTCCCGCTATGCGGTGTTTGACGCAGGAGGGGATAAATTCCCGCAATAAGCGCACCACGGACTACATCGCGGTTTCGGCAGCGATTGGTATGGCGTGCGGGAACGCAAAAATCGAAATAGATAAGGGGGTGGAAAAATGAAAATGGGATTTTGTGAAACGGACATAACGCCAGACACATCTGTTGCCATGGTTGGATTTCATCGGGCGGATAATCTTTCAAGGGGTATTTTGGATCGTTTGGCAGCGCAGGTGACCGTTTGGGGAAATGATGGCCTATATTGCTTAGCAGCCATAGATAATATCGGTTTTAATAAAGCGGAATCGGATCGACTCCGGGATTTGATCGCCCTGGAAATCGGCGCCACCAGAGAAAGGGTGATGCTGTCGTTTTCACATACACATTCAGCGGTGAATACCGCAGTGGAAACAGCGTACTATGAAATGCTTTGCGCCAAAGTATGCGGCGCAGTCCAACGGGCAAAGGCTTCCATGGAAGACGTTTGGGTCGGATGGGACAATGCAGCGGCGGAAATTGGTGTGAACCGACGCGCTGCGGAAGCGGTGGACCGGCGCGTTGGAATACTGAAAGTATGGAATGAACAAAATGACGGTATCAAGCTGATCATTCTGCGCTTGACGGCCCACGCCAATGTGCTGAAGAGGGATAATTATTTTATTTCCGCGGACTATTTCGGCGCGGTTCGCAGATTGTTCGCGCAAAAGTACCATTGTCCGGCGATGGTTATTCAGGGATCCGCCGGAAACATCGCCCCCAAATACTATTGTTCGACCATCATGCCGGTTGACGGAAGGGGAGAAGCATATATCAATTCCGCTGCGGCATTGGACAACATGGCGCAGAAGGTGTTGGGAAAAGCAGAAACCGTGATCGATTCGATAAAAATGTATCCGAACATTTTTGTTTCCGCCTATTCGAAGTACATGACCTTGAAGTCAAAGGTCCCCAGCATGATCAAAGCACACGAAATTGCAGAAGAAGCTGCGAAAAACTGCGGAATTGATGGCTCAAAATGGCTTGAGGAGGTCAAGAATCTTCACGAGAACCATGTTGATTTTCAGGAAGAATCCCTGGAAATACAATACTTTTGTATCGGGAACTGGTGCCTGTGCGGCGTACCCAATGAAACCATGACGGAATTTGCCATCTGTACCGAACAAAAGTTATCCAATCCCTACTTTTACTTCAACGGTTACACAAATGGCTGCAGCGCCTATTTTCCGACAGCAGAAGAATATGATTTGGGAGGATATGAAGTGTATTGGGCAATGCTGATATACTTTGAGGATTATGGCAGAGTGCATCCATATAATCGAGAATCTTTTGATGAGACCATAAAGTTTGTAGTTGGCAATTATTATGACAGTTATTCAAAATGATTTTGTGGGTGGAGTGCAAGCGGTGTTCAAATGGAGAATATGCTCTCGGATTTGGAATTTCAAAAGGAAGCAGGGCATGAATCGCCGTTTGGACAACGAACGGCACGTCGAGGAGGAGTTCGCATGAGGATTCTCGAAATCAATCACTGTCGCAAGCAGTTCGGCACGGCGGAAGTGCTGACGGACATCAGCCTCGCGGTGGACGAAGGACAGGTCGTGTCGATCATCGGACCGTCCGGCTCGGGCAAGTCGACGCTGTTGCGCTGCGCGACGCTGCTGGAGACGATGGATGGCGGCGAGATGCGCTATCTGGACAAGGTCGCCGTGCGCGAGGAGAACGGTCGCGCCGTCTATGCGCCGGCGTCGGAATTGAAGAAGATCCGCTCGTACTTCGGGCTGGTGTTCCAGAACTTCAATCTCTTCCCGCACTATTCGGTGCTGCGCAACATCACCGAGGCGCCGATGCTGGTGCAGAAGCGCAAGCGCGACGAAGTCGTGGCGACGGCGCGCGAGCTGCTGAAGAAGATGGGCCTCGCCGACCGCGAGGACGCCTATCCCTATCAGCTCTCCGGCGGTCAGCAGCAGCGCGTGTCCATCGCGCGCGCGCTGGCGATGCGCCCGAAGATTCTCTTCTTCGACGAGCCGACGTCGGCGCTGGACCCGGAACTGACTGGAGAGATCCTCAAGGTCATCCGCGATCTCGCCGCCGAGCACATGACGATGGTGATCGTCACGCACGAGATGGCGTTCGCGCGCGACGTGTCCGACCACGTGATCTTCATGGACGGCGGCGTCATCGTCGAGCAGGGGCGCGCCGACGACGTCATCAATCACCCGACGCAGGAGCGCACGATCCAGTTCCTCAGCCGCTTCAATTGAGGCGCGCGGCATTTGAAGAAGCGGATATGACCGCCGCGCGCTGCGGTCAATTTGACATTGCCGGATCGCTCGCGGGGCGGTCCGGCAGCATGCGCCAGACAGGAGGCGTTTTGGGATGGAAGTTTCCTTTGTCAAGATCAGCCCGACGCAAAACGTCACGATTCTGGTGACGTCGCCGGTTCCGCGCGAGCGGCAGGGCGCCGTCGCGGCGCGGCTGCTGGCATGGGACAGCGTATGCGGCGAACAGGTCGGCTTTCTGGAGGAGTGCGGCGCGCAGCCGCGCCTGCAGATGATGGGCGGAGAGTTCTGCGGCAACGCCACGATGTCGCTGGGCGCATACCTCGCCTGGCGCGGCGGCCTGCCCGACGGCGGCTGTGAGGAGCGGCAGATCGAGGTTTCGGGCGCCGACGCGCCGGTACCCTGCCGCATTGAGCGCATCGGCGACGCTTACCGCGGCACGGTGCAAATGCCGCTGCCGGAGTCGGTGTGCGAGGTCGTGCTGGAGAGCGACGACGGTTCGCGGCGTCTGCCGCTGGTGCGCCTGCCGGGCATCGCCCACGTCGTCGCGCCGGCAGCGATCAGCCGCGCGGAGATCGAGCGGCGCATTCGCGGCTGGAACGCGGTTGTCCGCGCGGACGCGCTTGGCGTTTTGCGCTATGACGAGGCGGCGCAGTCGATGGAGCCGATCGTCTATGTGCCCGCGACGGACAGCGCCGTGTGGGAGCGCGGCTGCGGCAGCGGGACTGCGGCGCTGGGATGCTGGCTCGCGAGTCGGAACGGGGGAGCGGTCGCCGCGTCCATCTGCCAGCCCGGCGGCGAGATCGCCGTCGAGGCCGCGCAGCACGCCGGAC
>CALVPU010000050.1 GCA_944353735.1 uncultured Eubacteriales bacterium
ACGGCGCGGTGATCGTCGTCGCCTACAACACCGGGCGCAAGCAGGAGGTCGGCGAGGTGGCGGACAACCTGCGCAAGACGGGCTGCCGCGTGCTGGGCGCGGTGATGAACGGCGTCGATCTGGGCGCCTTCCGCAACCGCAGGTACTATTACCGCTCCGGGCGCTACTCGGCATACTACGACCACGGCGCCCGCTACGAGCGCGCCGAGCGCAAGGGCGACGCCCGGACGGCGAAGAAGTGAGCGCCATGCGCCGCGGCGAAGGCTTTGCCGACCTGCACCAGCACGTGCTGTGGGGCGTGGACGACGGTCCGCAGAGCGCGGAGGAGATGCGCGCGCTGCTGGAGCGCGACGCCGCCGAGGGCATCGGCCTGGTCGCCGCCACCGCGCACGCCTATCCGCGCACGCAGCCGTTCGACCTTGCGCTTTACCGCGAGCGGCTGGCGGAGGCGAACGAGTATTGCCGCGCGCGCGGCCTGCCGCTTGCGGTGGTCGCGGGATGCGAGATTCACGACGCCGAGCGCGTGCCGGACCTGCTGGCGGCGGGGAAGCTGCCGGCGCTGGGCGATTCGCGCTGCGCGCTGATCGAGTTTCGCGAGGACGCTTCCTTGGACGAGGTCGGCGCCACGGCGGGGCGGCTGTACACGGCGGGCTTCGTGCCGGTGGTGGCGCACGCGGAGCGCATCCGCTGTCTGGCGCGGCGGCCTGAGCGGGCGATCGAGGCGCGCGAGGAGTACGGCGTGATCCTGCAGGTCAACTGCGACACGGTGCTCGCGCCGCGCGGATTTTTCGAGCGCCGCTTCGTGGCGCGGATGCTGCGGGCGGAGGCAGTCGACCTGATCGCCACGGACGCCCACGGCGCGAGCCGCCGCCCGCCGAGGATGCGCGAGGCGATGGCGGCGGTGCGGCAGCGCTGCGGCGAGGACTATGCCCGGCGGCTCGAGGAGCGCGCGTGGCGGCTGCTGGGGCTGGCGGAGAGAGGGGGAATGGAATCGGAATGAGCTTGACGGAGGACGCCTGCGAGACGCGCGCGCTGAGCATTGCGCAGTGGCACGCGCTGGCGGGCGAGGGCACGGCGATACCGATGCGCATTCCGCTCGACGGCGACAGCATGCGCCCGCTGATCCGGCGGGGGCGCGACATGGTGACGATCGTGCCGCTGGCGCGGGCGGCGCGGCGCGGCGACGTGGTGCTGTTTCGCGCGGGCGACGGGCGCTATGTGGTGCACCGGGTGTACCGGCTGGCGCCGGGGCGCGTGCGCACGCTCGGCGACCACTGCGCGCACCCCGACCCGTGGATGCCGGAATCGCGCGTGCTGGGGCTGGCGGTGCTGGCGGAGCGCGGCGCACTGCGGCTGAAGCTGGACGCGCCCGCGGCGCGGGCATACGGGCGCGCGTGGATGGCGCTGCTGCCGGCGCGGCGAATGTACCTTCGGGGAAGGTCGCTGGCGGGACGCGCGCTGCGGAAGATGGGACTGAGGAGGTGAACGGATGGAACAGGAACCGGTTCGGAAGGAGCCCGGCCTGCTGGAACTGCTGGACGAGTGGGAGAAGCAGGGCGCGAGCGATGAAAAGATTGCGCAGCGAATGAGGCACTACCTAAGTGATAAGGCGCGCGAGGAAAACATTCCGTTGCACGGAACGTTTGAATTGACGCCCCTATGTAATCTGGACTGCAAGATGTGCTACGTTCACTTGTCGGAAAAGCAGATGTGCGAGAGCGGAATGCAGTTGCTGACGGTGGAGGAGTGGAAGGACATCATGCAGCAGGCGATCGATGCAGGGATGATGAGTGCGACGCTGACTGGTGGTGAGTGCCTGACTTATCCGGGATTCGACGAGCTGTATCTATTCTTGCAGGATATGGGAATTGCGACAGTCGTCAAGACGAACGGCATTTTGCTGAGTTCCAAACGTATCGAGTTTTTTAAGCAACATCCACCATCTGAAATCCAAATCACCGTCTATGGCGCAGATGAGGATACATACGAGCAAGTCACCGGGCACAGGAGCTTTGCTCAAGTGATGAGTGCAATTCATCGATTGAAAGAAGCAGAATTACCTCTTAGCATCAATGTCACGCCCAATCGTTATATGGTACAGAGCAGCGAGAACCTGCTCCGACTGTTAAGCAGCATAGATGTTCCCTATCACATAAATCTATCACTGTTTGAACCAAGGTCAGAGACAGAGCGCGATGGGCAGAATATGGACATGACGATGGATGACTACTTTAAGATGTATCGGATTAGTGCAGAGTTGACGGGAGAATCTTTAGCATCAGTTTGCGATGAAGATATTCCTTCACCTCAAGGAAGGCTCGGGACGGTTAGAGGATTGCCCTGCGGCGGGGGACGTAGCAATTTCGCAATCTACTGGACTGGCAAGCTCTATCCTTGTCTGGCGCTTAATAAATGGGGAATTGATTTGAGATCATCACTCTTTATTGACGCTTGGAAAGAGATTAACGACTATGTTAGCGCATATCCGTTTCCAGCAGAATGTATAGGATGCGTGTTTCAGCCACTTTGTCCAGCATGTGTGGTCTTACATGAGATGGGTGGGGTTCAAGGCCAACACAATCCAGCTTTTTGTACTCGAGCTAGACGGTTAGTTGCAGAAGGTTTTTCTCACAGAGCCCAATAAAACAAGGAGGATTATTATGAGAAGAAAGTATTCTACACCTGTGGTAAAGAAAATTGTATTCAATTACGCGAAAATCGTTGCATCATCCCCAGAAAACTGTAAATGGGGTATATCGTACACGCACGAAGGCTATGGTTGTCAAGAGTCTCCGTCTTCGTCTTCCTCACCTTATGCACGATGCGGTTGGATTGATAGAGAGAACTAAATAGATACATGGACGTTGGATTGTTTGGGAAGTCAATATGTGTTGGATTTAGAGTTGATAACTGGACGAAGTTTCAAAAAGCCTTGATTACAGATCAACCTGATATACTCATCGAATATGAATGCACGAGTGGCTTTCAATTTAAAGCAAATGATTCATTCATGATCGATGATAATTTGGCTATAGCCAAGTGTTCAGACGGCTGGGGTTTGATTGATACACATTCAAGCGGGAAACTCTTCGCAAGGATTTCCAATGACTACCGGCGCATAAAGATCCATGTACCAAGTGCAGATGAACTAAGCTCCGAAGGAACTTTGGGCTTGTTGCGCATTCCCATCGAATGTCATTTCATCCACCACGCCATCCTCTCCCTCCACGCCTCCTGCGTGGAGCTGGGAGGATGCGCGGTCTGTTTTACGGCGGACTCCGGGGTGGGGAAGTCGACGCGGGCGCGGGCGTGGGTGGACGGTCTGGGTGCGGAGTTCATCAGCGGCGACCGCCCCGCCATCCGCCTCGCGCCGGACGGCAACCTCGCCTGCGGCGTGCCGTGGGACGGCAAGGAGCAGATCTTCCGCAACGTGCAGCGCCCGCTGCGCGCCATCCTCGAGGTGCGCCGCGCGCCGTTTACGCGCCTGCGCAGGCTCAGCCCCGAGCAGGCGTTCGGCGTGCTGATCCGGCAGAGCTTCATCCCCATGTGGGACGCGGACACCGCCGCGCTCGCCCTCGCCAACGTGCGCCGGCTCAGCCGCACCACGCCGGTCTACCGGCTGTTCTGCGGTCCCGGCGCGGACGACGCGCGCGAGGTGCGGCGAATCCTGTTTGAACATCCCGAAGAGATTGAGGAGGAATTGCCCGAAATGAAGGTCAAGGAAGGGTTTGTGCTGCGCACGGTGGTGGACGAGCACATGGTGATGCCCACCGGCGCGAACATCGGCAAGTTCGGCGGCGCCGTGGTGCTCAACGACGTGTCGGCGTTCATCTGGAAGCAGCTGGAGAAGCCGATCTCCCGCGAGGACCTGCTCAAGCAGATCCTCGGCGAATACGACATCGACGAAGCCACCGCCAGCCGCGACCTGGACGCGCTGCTCGCGCAGCTCGACGAAATGGGCGTGCTGGAGCGGTAAGCAGATGCGGAGGATGCTGGGCGATGTCTGGCGCTGGAACCGAAGGGGCTTTCTGCGGATACTGGCGCTGAACATCGCCGTGTCGCTCACCGGCGGGGTGTCGATCGTGATGCTGGTGCCGATGCTCGGACTGCTGGACGTCTCCGACGGCGCGGCGAGCGCACTGGATACGCTGCTCGCGCCGCTGCGCCGGCTGCCCTACGGCGGGCAGGTGGGCGCGCTCGTGGGCGCGTACTTCGTGCTCATCGCGCTGCGCGCGCTGCTGGCGCGGACGCTGTCGCTCGCCGAAAGCGGCTTTCTGGAAGGATATTCGTTCGCGCTGCGCGACAGGCTCTACCGCAAGGTCGCCGCGGCGCGCTGGGAATGCCTGACCGCGAGCCGGCAGACGGACACGATTGACCTGTTCACGATGCAGTGCGGGCAGGTGAGCAACGGCATGGCGCAGATCGTGCACCTGATCACGTCGCTGGCGTCGGCGGCGGTGCAGCTGGGCATCGCGCTGTGGCTGAGCGCGCCGGTGACGGCGTTCGTCATCGCCTGCGGCGGCGCGTACGCCGCGCTGTTTCGCGGGCTGCTCAAGCGCTCCAAGGCGTATGGCGAGGAGATGATCGCGCTCAACCGCGCCATGTACAGCGAGCTGTTCAGCCAGCTGCGCGGCATCAAGGAGGTGCGCACGTACGGCGTGCGCCGGGAACACGCGGCGCTGTTCGCCGAGATCAGCGAATCGCTGCGCGCCGCACGGCTGAAGTACGTGCGGATGCAGTCGTTCCCCGCGCTGCTGCACAGCGTCGGCGCGGCGGGCGTCATCGCGGTGATCTTTCTGGTCAGCGTGCTGGGCTTTCACATGGATACGGCGCGGCTGATGGTGCTGGTGTACGTGTTCACGCGCCTCTGGCCCGTGTTCAGCGGGCTGATGGGCAGGCTGCAGGGCATTCAGACCGCGATTCCGGCGTTTGACAAGCTCGACGCCGCGCTCAACGGCCTCGAAGAGGAACCGGTGCGCGAGGACGTCGCGCCGATGGCGTTTGAGCGCGAGATCGCGTTCTGCGGCGTGCGCTTCGCCTATCGCGACAGCGCGGAAGAGACGCTCAGGGGCGTTGACTTTGTGCTGCCGAAGGGCTCGGTCACGGCGCTGGTCGGGCGCAGCGGCGCGGGCAAGACGACCATCGCCGACCTGCTGCTGGGATTCCTTCGCCCCACGGGCGGGGAGATCCGCATCGACGGGGTTGCGCTCAGCGAGGAGAACCTGCCCGCGTGGCGGCAGGGAATGGGATACATCCCGCAGTCGCCGCTGATCCTCAACGCCTCGGTGCGAGAGAACCTCAAGCGCTTTCACCCGGACGCGACCGAGGAGGAGATGGTCGCCGCGCTGAAGAAGGCGCAGGCGTGGTCGTTCATCAGCGATCTGCGCGACGGACTGGACACGATGCTCGGCGACGAGGGCGTGCGCCTGTCCGGCGGCGAGCGGCAGCGCATCGTGCTGGCGCGGGTGCTGATGGGGCATCCGCGGCTGATCGTCATGGACGAGGCGACGAGCGCGATGGACTACGAGAGCGAGTCCGCCGCCCGCGACGCGGTGCTGTCGCTGGAGGACGGCATCACGGTGCTGATCATCGCCCACCGCCTCGCGACCGTGCGCGCCGCGCAGCGCGCCATCGTGCTCGAAGACGGGGTGATCAACGAGTCGGGAGCGCTCGCTGACCTGCTGGCGCGCCCGGACGGTTACCTGGGGAAGCTGCTCTACATGGAATAGCCGCGCCGCGAGGAGGCTGCGGGCGCGGGGACGGGGCGGATGCTGGAGCGTCCGCCGGCGAGGCATGGAACGGCGGGGAGTGACAATGGACGCCCGAATGGGACGGTCAAGCCGAAAGGTTCCAGCGGCAGCGCGACGGCGTTCGAGAAGCGGCGCCGCGCTTTGACGCGCTTCGGGGCGCGGCGGTTTTCTAAGAATATTCGCTTTCATACATCGAATCGCTTGATTGAAAAGTGCATTTGGGTATTTGCGCGGTTCGATGTATGGAAACGGATGAAGGATTCGGGGAATAGGCCAAGGAAAGCTGAGGCTCAAGAGATACGACAGAGGGGTTGGAAAGCGTGAAGGCGATGAAAAAGTCGCTGATGATGCGGGGCATGGTGCTGCTGCACTATGGAATTACCGTGCTGCTGTTCGTCAGCTGCTGGCGGCTGTTCTATGGGCATGTCGCGGCTGGATCCGCCTTTGGAGCGATCAATGTTTCGGTCTACGCGTTTTATGCGGTATCGCTGATGATGCTCTGCCGCATCTATAACGCTTACCGGGTGGGACTGCTGCACGCGGGCGATCTGTTCTACGGGCAGGTGCTGTCCAATCTGATCAGTCTGGGGCTTACCTATCTGCTGGCCTGTGCGCTGGCGCGGAGGCTGATCAATCCGCTGGCGGGGTTTGGTTGCGCGGCGGTGCAGGCACTGTTCAGCGCGGGCTGGACGATCTCAGCCAACCGGCTGTACTTTTCCCTGCACAAGCCCAAGCGCACGGTGGTGATCTACCGGGATGAGAGCGACCTGCGCAAGCTGGAGGAGATACGCTTTTTTGCCGAGCGCTGGAGCGTGGAGCGCACCGTGCAGTGGGACGAGGAAAACGTTCACGATCTGCCCTACAAGAAGGAAACGCCGG
>CALVPU010000051.1 GCA_944353735.1 uncultured Eubacteriales bacterium
AGGCACCCACGCAGGTATCGACGCAGGCGCCCACGCAGGAACCGACGCAGGCGCCCACCCAGGAACCGACGCAGGCGCCGACGCAGGAACCGACACAAATCCCGACGCAGGCGCCCACGCAGGCGCCGGACGCTGGTCCTACCGCCGCGCCAAGTGCCAGCGCGTCGCCCACGCCCGCTCCGACGGCGAGCGTGGAATCCGGCGCGAGCTCGTCGCCCGTCCCCACGGCGAGTCCGGACCCGATGGCGTCGCCGAGCCTCGAGCCGTCCGCCAGTCCGGAACCGACGCCGGCGGTCATCCCCGACGACGCCGAGGCATGGATGGAGACGGAGGGTGGCGTCGCCTTCGGCACGCTGGCGGAGATGATCGCGCTGGCGCAGCCGGGCGCGGAGATCGCGCTGCACACCGTGGAACCGATGTTTGTGGAGAAAGCGCCGCTGAAGAAGCTGTCGCAGCTGCGGCTTGTGCTCGACGCGCAGGTCTTTGCCGGCGCGCCGTTCCGCATCGCCTGTTCGCTGGAGGACCCGCGGCGGGTGGAAGCGCCGGAGGAGCTGGACATGGCGGCGTTCGCGCTCGCCGAGGACGAGGATGTGCTCGACCTGTATTTCTGGGCCGTGCGCGTCGACCCGTCGCCCACGCCGGAACCGGGCGCGGAGGCAGTCATCGGCGTCGAGGCGCAGGGCTATGCCGAAGCGGAGTGGGCCAACGTGCCGCCGGCGTTCACGCTGTCGGGCAAGCCCGAGGAGCCGGGCTGGAGCTATGCGGCGATCGTCTACGACGAGCGCATCGCCGTGCTCTCCGGAAACACCTTTGAGGCAGACGAGGAGGGCGAGTACGCGCTGCGCTTCGCGATCCTTGACCCCATCGGCGACATCGCCGACGTTTCCGAGTCCTACGCAATCCGTCTGGACCGCACGCCGCCGACGGTCGCTGCCGCGGTGGACGAGGCGATCGATTACACGCTCAACCTCGCCGCCGAGGACGCGCTCTCGGGCGTGGAGGCGGTGTCGGTCGACGGCGGCGCGGTGTGGCTGACGCCGCAGCCGGACGGCACGTTCGTCTACACCGCGCCGGGCGAAGCGACGCTTGAGCCGGGCATGGTGCAGGTGCGCGATGCCGCCGGCAACATTTGGCAGTCTGTCGAGAGCTACGCGCTTGCCGCCGTCTCCGCTGGGGACGACTTTGGCGGAGGCGGTGGCGGCGGAGGCGGAGGCGGCGGTGGAGGCGGCGACGGCACACCCCCGCAGCCGCACGCCAGCGGCGACGGCGAGGAAGAAGCCGCCTACGGCGCGCTGGCGCTGGAACTGCCCGACGCGCCGATGGAGGTGCTGACGCTGGGCGGCGAGGAGCTGCCGCTGACGCTGGAACTGGCGGCGGCGGAATCCTTTGACATTCCGGACGCCTATGTCCCGCAGTTCACCGCGGAGCTGACCGTCTGGGCGTCAGAGGACGATTCCGCCGCGCCGCAGGCGGATGAGGGAGCGGAAGCGGAGGATGCGCCGAAAGCGGACGCCGCGCCGGACACGCTGATCCTCACCGCGGTCGAGGCGCCGGACCTCGGCGACCGCTTCGAGTACCGCTGGCACTTCAACGGCGAGGTCTGCCGGCTGCTGTCCAACAGCGGCATTCGCTATCTGGCGCTGGCGGTCGGCGACGACATGGCGGCGCTGCCCACCGAAGGCTTCACCGGCGGCACGAAGTACACCGAGCTGCGCATGCTGGGCGTGTCGGCGCGCAAGTTCGACTATGCGCTGGCGATGATGTTCAACCTCGATCCGGACCGCATTCCGATGCTGTCGGAGACGGACTTCTCCGATGCCTGCGACATCGCCATCCAGACCGAGGTCGAGGAGATGAAGTACGTGCTCAGCGCCGAGCCGCGCGGAGAGATGTACTATTACGGCGTCTGCGTCGGACCGCGCGGCATGCTCGAGGTTCCGTACGGCGCCTACGGCGAAGGCGTTGAGTGAACGCTTTTCCCACAACCACCCGCAAAGGAGGGCTTTGCATGAAATGGTTTCGTGCAGCAGGGCGCGGCGGCATGCGCCGCGCGGCGCTGCTTGCCGCCGCGTTCATGGCGCTGACGTGTACGGCGGCGCAGGCGGAACTGGCGCTGGCGGGGCGCGTGGTCGCCCGCACCACCGATACCGTCAACGCGCCGTTCGGCGGACTGGTGGACGAGGTCGCCGTGCGCGCGGGCGACGCCGTGGCGGTGGGCGACTTCGTCGCCGCGCTGGAAACGACCAAGGTCTACGCGCCGGCGGACGGCGTCGTCGGCGGCGTGTTCGCCGAGCCCGGCGACGACACCGAGGGCATCGTGGAGCGCTACGGCGCCGTGGCGTACATCGAGCCAACGAACCGCTTTACCGTCTCCGCTTCGACCGAAAAGGCATACAACAGCAGCGAGACGAAGTACGTCCACATCGGCGAGCGCGTCTACCTCTCCTGCACCAAGGACGGCACCCATACCGGCACCGCCGTGGTGACCTCCGTGGGCGGCTCCGCCTCCGGCGGCGATGGCGGTTCGTCCGATGGCGGCGATTCCTCCGGCAGCGCGGGCATTACGTCCTATACGCTGGAGGTCACCGGCGGCGAATTCTACATGGGCGAGACCGTCGGCATCTTTCGTAGCCGCGATTTCGATTCCAGCTCGCGCATCGGGCGCGGCACGGTGGCGCAGAATGCCGCCATACCGGTCAAGGGTTCCGGCAGCGTGCTGAAGATGCACGTCTCGCCAGGCGATCCGGTCGAGCGCGGCGAGCTGCGGTTCGAGACGGTCGCCGGTGCGCTCGACGGCCTCTACGCCGTGGACAACCGCATTGTCTCCAACGTCGCCGGCGTGGTGGCGTCGGTCGACGCCGCGCCCGGTTCCTCCGTCGACAAGGGCGCCAAGCTCATCACCGTCTATCCCGCCGGCTCGTTCCAGATCGAGGTGCACGTCTCCGAGCTGGACTTGAGCGCCATCCACGCCGGCGACCGCGTCGCCATCGAGTTTGACTGGGACGCCGACGGCGCGCACCGCGTCGAGGGCGTGGTGGCGTCGGTGTCGCGCGTCAACGTAGGCAGCGGCGAGGAGGGCGCCAAGGTCGAGGGCGACGCCGAGTACAGCGCCTATATCGACTTCGAGGCGGACAGCACCGTGCGGCTCGGGCTCTCGGCGATGGTCTACCTCGTCGAGTCCGCGGAGCCAGCCGGCGCGCCGGAAGCGCCCGCTTCCTGACCGTTTCCACCTGGTTCGCGGCGGAAAACGTGCCGGCGCTGCCGCTTTCCGACCGCGACCGCCAGATGACATTCCCCGTTTGACCCGACCACTCCCCGGTCCGCGGCGGAAAACGTGCCGGCGCCCGCCGCTTTCCGACCGCGACCGCCAGATGACCTCCCCCGCCTGACCCGACCACTCCCCGGTCCGCGGCGGCGCTGCCCCGCTGGCCGGAACGCATGAGAAAGAGGTGAATTCCATGAAGCGAGCGATCTCGCTGCTGCTCTGCGCGCTGCTGTTGGCGGCGCTGCCGACGGCGGCGCTTGCCGCGCAGGGCGACGTGCTGCTGCGCTGCGGCGCGCCGGACGACGCGATTCCCGAGAACATTCTCTCGACCTGTCCCGTTGGAGACACGCTGTACATGCTCGGCGCGAATGGCGGGCTGTACGTCCTCATGCCGGACGCGTCCGAACCGCAGGCGCATGCGCTGACCGGCGACTGTGCCGGCATGCGGTCCGGCTGTCTGCTCGCGCGCGGCGATCAGCTGCTGTTGCTGGCGCTGTCGGACGGCGGCGCCCAGGTGCAGGCGACGCTGTGCAGTCTGGAAAACCTCGCGGAGGGCGGCATGCGCGCGAAGCGCATCGCCGATGTCGATCTCGCCGGCGGATTTGCCGTCGGGCGCGCGCTCGCGGTTGGCGATGCGGCGTTGCTGGTCGTCGACGGCGAGATGGGCGCGCGCCAGCTGCTCCGGCTCGATCTGGGCGACGGATCGACCGCGCCGCCGCAGTGCGAGATCGGCGCAGTCTATGCCCTCGCGCCGTACACGGATGAGCGCGCGCTGATCTGCGCCGGGCGGCAGGGCGGAGGTTTCCGCTTTCTTGCCTATGATCCGGCGGCGGACAGCGCCGATGTCCTCGGCGAAACGGATGCGTGGTCCGGCGCGCTCGCCTGCGACCCGGCGACGGGCGCGGCGTACTGCGCGCGCGATGGAGCGGTCTGCCCGCTCGACCTCGCGACCGGCGCGCTGGGCGAGGCGGTCGCGACCGCGCCGTCCTCCTCTTCGACGTCGGCGTCGGCGTGGATTTTGCCCTCCGGGCGCTTCGCCTTTGCGCACATGGATGCCTGCGCGCGGGTTGGGCTGGAAAACGACCTGTTCGCCATGCGGCGGCTGACGGTGCTGGACGAGTCCTACGCCGCGTGCCTCGACGAAGCCTACTACGCCTTCGCCGGCGCGCACGGCGACGCCGCGGTGACGCTCGTGCACGGCGACACCGGCGACCTGCTCGACAGCATGCTCAGCCGGGACGCCTCGGTGGACATCTACGTGCTGCCCACGTCGAGCGAGGCGTTTGCCGCGGCGCGGGCGCGCGGATACATGGCGGACCTCAGTCAGAGCCCCGCGCTGGCGGAACTGGCGCAGCGGCTGTATCCCGGCGTGCGCGAAGGGCTGTCCTCGGACGGCGCGTTCGCGGCGCTGCCGCTGGACGCCTACTTCTGGCAGATGCGCGTCAATGAAGATGTGCTGGCGAAGCTCGGGCGGACGCTGGACGACGTGCCGCGCAACTGGTCGGACTTCGTCGACTTCCTGCTCGAGATACAGGCGGACTTCCCGCAGGACGGTTCGGTGACGCTGATGGATTCGTCCACCAGCGCCGCCGACGCCCGCGAGGCGCTGTTCTACGACATCTTCGGCGCGTACCAGCGCCTGCTGGCGGAGGACCCGGACGCGGCGGACGCCGAAACGATGACCGGCATTCTCGAGCAGCTCGAGCAGGTGGACTTCGCGCGCATGGGACAGCCGGCGTCGGACGATGCCGGCGGAACGATGGCTGCAGCCGCCGGCGCGGTCTCTGTGAGCGCGGACGCGGCGCGGCATGACGCCGAATCGGTGCTGCTGACAATGAACTCCGGCTGCACACTCGCCGCCATCGACGATGCCGAGGGCGTGCCGCTGGTGATGTCGCTGACGGCGCAGACGCCTGCGCGGCTGGAGATGGAGTGCTATGCGGCGTTTGTCAACCCCTACAGCGAGGACATGGCGCTGGCGCTGGCGTTCATGGAGGAGTTGGCGCAGCGTCTGCCGCCTGAGGTGAGCTATGCCGTCTGTGCCGACCTGACCGAACCGGTGCCCGATCCCGATTACGAGCGCCGTCTCGCGGACGCGCAGGCTGAGCTGGAGCGCGCGCGGCAGGCGGCGGCTGCGGCGGACCCGATCGACCGGCAGGCGCTGGAGGATACGGCGGCGCGCATCGAGCGCTATGTGCAGTCCGTGCAGTCCGAGAAGGACCTCATCTCCGCGGCGGAGATCGCGTGGTTGCGCGAGCACGCCGGCGGCCTTGCGGTGAAGGGCCCCAATTCGCTCTATGCCGAGGGCGCGGGCGACGCCTACGAGCTCGTGCGCCAGTACAGCGACGGCAGGATCGACGCCGCGCAGCTGATGAACGCCGTCGAAGGCATGGTGCGCATGATGCTCGCCGAACAGCGCTGACGGCGCGGGCGCGCCGGCGGCGGGAAAACTGCGCCGGGAACAAAGCTGGTGCGCCCTGCCGAGTTCCGCGCATGCCGCTTCCGAAAAGCGCGCGGGCGCGCCGGATCATGCGGGCGGCATTGCATCGCAACGATGGTTTTCCCGTGCGGCGGCGCGCATTGCGTCCTGTCGGGACGGCGCGGCGCATATTTTCCGAAGTGGACGGGCGCGTGTGCGCGGTTCTGCGCGTTCCGGCGCGCACGCCGGCGAAAGATTTGAAGACAAGTGCGCTGCCCGCGGCGAAAGGCTTGCGGGCGGCGGAAAGAGGTGAAAGGATATGAAGAGAATTCTTGCACTGCTGCTCTGTGCGCTCATGCTGGCGGCTTGTCCGGCGGGCGCGCTTGCCGCGGACGGCGATTTGCTGCTGCACTGCGGCACCGAGGGCGACGTCATCATCAATAGCATCCAGTCCGCGTGCGCCGTGGGCGACACGCTGTATCTGCTGGATTACGAGGGCGGGCTTTACACCCTCGCGCCCGGCGACGCGGCGCCTTCCGCCTGCGCGGTTTCCGGCTTCCCCGAGGCGGAGGACAGCGAATATCTGATGAATTACCTGCTCAGCGACGGCGCGCAGCCCATGCTCTTGACGGAGCGAGCCAGCGCCGACGGCGACACGACGCTGGCGCTGTATGCCATCGCGGTGGAGGGCGGCGCGGCGCGCGCGGAGAAGGTCGCCGATGTGGATCCCGGCACCAATGAATTCAGCGGTTTCCGCGATTTCGTCTCGCTGGGCGAGCACGCGCTGCTGCGCTGCTATGACGGCGGCGGCAACGCTGCTTTGGCGTCGCTGCGCTTGAGCGACGGCGCGTTTCAGCCGGTGGCGTTCGACGCGGGCGAACCGTATGCGCTGGCGGCGTACACCGAAGGGCGCGCGCTGATCGAGGTGTACGACTACGAGCAGCCGACCGCCGTGCGCTTCTTTGCCTGCAACCCGGTCACCGGCGCGGTGGAAGAGCTGGCGCAGATGACGGTCGAGGAATATTCTCCCCTCGGCGCCATCGCCTGCGATCCGGCGACCGGCGCTGCCTACTGCGTCGTGGGCGGCGAGCTCCACGCGCTCGATCTGGAAGCGGGCGCGCTCGGCGAGGCGATCGCCAGAGCGCCCGTAGACGGCGCCGCCAGCACGTGGATCCTGCCGTCGGGATACTTTGCCGCCGTCGACCACAACCTGTGCCTGTTGCGCAGCCTCAGCGCCGGCGCGGAGTCGATGCGCCGCATGGTGATCTGCGATACCTCCTATGAGAACGCCGTTGAGCGCAGCTACTTCGACTTCCAGAGCGCCCACGGCGAGGTCAGCGCCGTGCTCCAGCGCGACGGCTCCGCCGACATCATCGAGCGCATGATGGCGCGCGACGCCTCCGTAGACGTCTACGTGCTCTCGAGCTCCAGCGCCGAGTTCAGCGCCATTCGCGACCGCGGCTACGCGCTGGACCTGACGCGGAGCCCTGCGCTCGCCGCGCTGGCGGAGCGCATGCGCCCCGGACTGCGCGAGGGGCTCAGCGCCGGCGGCGCGCTGGCGGCGCTGCCGGTCAGCGTCTGCTTCTGGCAGGCGCGCGTCAACCCGCTGGCGCTGGAGAAGTTCGGGCAGACGGTCGAGGACGTGCCGACAGACTGGTCCGGCTTCCTCGATTACCTGCGTGCGCTGCAGGAGCGCTTTCCGCAGGACGGCTCGGTGACGCTGCTCGAGCCCTATAACAGCGCCGCCAACGTCCGCCGCCAGATATTCGATCTGCTCTTTGACGCCTATCAGCAGGCGCTGGCGCGCGATCCCGATTCCGTGCGCGCGCAGGACATGGTCGAGTTGATCACCAAGCTCGAGCAGATCGACTTTACCCGCCTCGGTCAGCCAGCCGAGGTGCCGGAGGACTTTGATTACACCTACGATCCGTCGCGCGTGCTGTTGACGACGAATGTCGGCACCTCGCTTTCCAGCGTCATGGACGAGGGCGTGCCGCTGGCGATGTCGCTGAGCGCGGATGCGCCGGTGCAGCTGCCGGTGGAATGCAGCGTGGCGTTTGTCAACCCGTACAGCGAAAACGCCGACCTCGCTGTCGCCTACATGGAGCAGCTGGCGCAGGCGCTGTCCAACGACGTGCTCTATACCTTCTGCGGCGACCTGACCGAGCCGGTGCCGAATCCCACCTACGAGGAGAGCGTCCGCAGCGCCGAGGAAGGGCTGGCGAATGCGCAGGCGCGCTACGACGCGGCGGAGCCGATCGACCGGCAGGCGCTGGAGAGCGAGCTCGAGTTCGCCAGGCGCTACCTCGAGCAGGCGAAAGAGCAGCGCTATTCCATCGGAGAACAGGAGATCGCTTGGCT
>CALVPU010000052.1 GCA_944353735.1 uncultured Eubacteriales bacterium
CGCGGGCGTCAAGCGCCTGCTGCTGACGCACCTCAATCCGAAGTACGATCCCGCCGCGCTGCTGGACGAGGCGCGCGCCTGTTTCTCTGCCGCCGAACTCGCCGTCTGCGGCGAATCGCACTTTATCTGACCATGCGCGCGCTGGCGGGATTTGTCCGCCGCCAGTGGTTCGCGCGACCGCTGGCAGTGGCGGCGGTCTGCTTCTGGATCGGCACGGCGCTCGCCGATGCGCACGGCGGCGCATGGCTGCTCTGGCTCGCCGCCGCGGTTGCCGCCGCGGCGCTGGGTGCCGTGCTGCGGGCGCGCTTTGTTCGCGGCTGGTTCCTGCTGGTCATGGCGGCGGTCGTGGCGCTGGGCGGCGCGCGGATGTCGCTGGCGCTCGCGAACCACCCGCAGGTTCCGGAACGCTTTTCGATCCCGTTCACGGGCACGGTCGTCTCCGAGCCGCTGCTCAACGCCGACGGCGACCGCATCATCTGCGCGCTGCGCGTGGAGGAAATGGACGGCGAGGCGGCGCGCTGCACCGTGCGGCTCTACCTGCGCAGCGACGTGCTGCCGCTGGAGGGCATCGAGTACGGTCAACGTCTGTCGTGCTTCGGGCACATCTGGCCGCAGGACGCGGCAAGCAACCCGCACGAGTTCGACGCGCGCGAATGGCTGCTGTCCGACGGCATGACCGGCATGGCCGCCGCCAAACTCGAGGACGTCTCGGTGCTGTCGGCGCATCCCGGTCTCGGCGGTTGGCTGGTCGCCGCGCGGCGCGCCATCTCCGAGCGCATCGGCATCCTCTTTCCCGACAATGCCGATCTGGTACGCGCCTTTGTGCTCGGCGACCGCAGCGGCATGGATGAAGAGCTCACCGAGCAGTTCAGTCAGACGGGCATCACCCACCTGATCTGCATCTCCGGCATGCACATCTCCGTGCTGGCGGCGGCGGTCTCGGCGCTGCTGAGGCGGATCATGTCGCAGCGCGCCTCGGCGCTGATCACGCTGGCAATCATAACCGCCTATGGCGTGCTGCTCGGCTATCCCGCCTCGCTGGTTCGCGCGACGGTGATGTTCGCGAGCTTCAGCCTCGCGGCGGTCGTCGGTCGCCCGTCCGACCCGGTCACGCGGTTGATGACGGCGCTGCTGGGCATGCTGGCGTTCAACCCGCTGTACCTCTATGACGGCGGCTGCACGCTGTCGTTTCAGGCATCGGCGGGCATCCTGCTGCTGGACGCGCCGCTGGAGCGGCTGTTCGGCGTCGATCGCCTGCGCGGGCTGAAGCCCCGTCGGGGCCGCCTCGCCAACCTCGCGCTGCGCGCGGCGAAGTACTTCCCGATGCTGCTGTGCTCAACGCTGGCGGCGCAGCTCGCCACGCTGCCGACGGTCATCGAGTTTTTCGGCGCGCAGCCGCTGATCGCCATACCGGTCAACCTGCTGGCGATTCCACTGTCGATGTTCGCCTATCCGGCGGCGCTGGTGGCGCTGGCGCTGTCGGCAGTCTGGATGCCGCTGGGACAGGCGGTTGCCTTCGCCGCGGACGGCATGTTCTCGGCGCTGGTCTGGCTGGTCGACAGCTTCGCGGCGCTGCCCGCCGGCGCGCTGCGCGCGCCGTACTATCCCCTCTGGCTGACGGTAGCGCACTACGCGCTGATGGTCGCCGCCTCCGGACTGAGCCGAACCTCCATCGGGGTGCGCCGCTTCCTGCCCGCCGGTCTGGTGGGATTGATCGGCGTGGCAATGCTCTGCGCACGGCTGGACACGACGGGCTTCCGCGTGGTGTTTCTCGACGCGGGTCAGGCGGACGCCGCCGTCGTGCGCACGGAGGGACACGTCTATCTGTTCGACGTCGGCGACGCCTATTCGCCGGTCACGGACTACGCGACGGCAACCTGTCTCGGCGTCGACGCGGTCTTTCTCTCCCACCCGCACTTCGACCACGCCGGTGGGCTCGCGGAACTGCTGGAGGCAATGCGCCCCGGCACGATTTATGTCCCCGAAGGCTGGTTCGATTTCGATACGGGCGAGACGGTGCGGGCGGGCATCGCGCTGGCGCAGGAGATGGACATTCCCATCGTCGAACTGACCGCGGGAGACGAGATACAGCTGTCCGACCACGCCGCAGCGCGCGTGCTCGCGCCCGAGCACGGCGACGACTGGGGCGAGGACCTGTCGATGATCGTCGAGGTCGACTACCGCGGGCACAGCGTGCTGTTCACCGGCGATCTCACGACTTCACGCGAGCCGGCGGCGCTGCCGGACGTCGACGTGCTCAAGGTGCCGCACCACGGTTCCGCGAAGGCCACGAGCGCGCAGATGCTGCGGCAGATCACGCCCGAGGTGGCGATCGTGCCCGTGGGCGAAAACAATTACGGACACCCATCCGCGGAGACGCTCGGCAGGCTCGCGTCTGCCGGCGCGTCGATTTACCGCACGGATGAGTGCGGCGCGATCACCGTCCGCATCGCGCGGGACGGCGCAATCCGCGTGGAGACTTACTTTCCCATGGAGGAAACGCAATGACGGCAACGGTTCAGGGCGTCGCGGACGGCGACGCGCGCGTCTATCTGTTTTCAGGCGCGGAGGAATGGCTCAAGCGCGAGGCGCTCGAGCGGTTGCGCAAAAAGTGGCTCGTACCCGGGCTGGAAGCGCTCAACGAGACCATCCTCGAGGGCGGTACGGCGCAGCAGATCATCGACGCCGCCGAAACGGTGCCGGTGATGGCGGCGCGACGCATCGTGGTCGTGCGCGACTGGTCGGTGCTGATGCCCGGCGCATCGCGCAATGAGGAGGCCGAGGTCAAGCGCATGCTCTCGTGGCTGGACGACCCGCCAGAGACGTGCGTGACCGTGTTTTACTTCCGCGGCGCGCTGGACATCGTCAAGCAGATCGCCGACAAGCGCCGCCGGAGCCGCGGCGGCGACGTCAAGCTGACGGCGCGGGAGCAGTTGGTGGAAAAGATGCAGAGCGTCGTGTTCGCGCCGCTGGAGGGCAAGCCCCTCGCCGACTGGATCGCGCGCCGCCTCAAGCCCGCCGGCAAGACCATGGAGGCTGACGCCCGCGCGCTGCTGACCTTCCTTGCCGGCAGCGAGCTGACGCGGCTGGCGGGCGAGCTCGACAAGCTGATCGCTTTCGCCGGCGACCGCGCCGAGATCACCGAGGACGACGTGCGGCAAATCGTTCCGCCTTCGGCGGAGTACTCGATCTTCCAGCTGTTGGACAAGCTGCTTGGCGGCGACCTGCGCGGCGCTCAGGAGATGCGCGCTGCGCTGTTCCTCGGCGGCATGAACGCGGTGCGCGTGCTCAGCACGCTCACGACGCTGCTGCGCCAGCTGGCGCACATGCGGCGCGGTCGCGACGCGGGACAATCGCTGCCGGACATGCAAAAGCTGCTGGGCATGACCTACTACCCTGCCAAGCGGTCGTGGGCGCAGTGCATGACCCATTCCGCCGCGGAACTGCAGTCGTTCTTCGAGGCGAGCCTGGCAGCGGAGTTTGCCGCCAAGAGCGGCAGGCTGCGCGATTCCGCGGCGCTGGACATGGTTTTTTTCAAAATTGCCGCGCCAAAACTTGCTTCAGCATGCAACCAATGCTATAATGATTTCGTCTAAAAGGTGAATAAGTATGAAGAGGTGAACGAGGATGAAAAGACGCCTATCGCTGCTGCTGTTGGTCGTCCTGCTATGCGTCCTCCCGGTCGCGCGCGCCGAAGTACCGCAGATCTCCGGCAGCCTGTTTTCGAGCGCCAAGGAGGCGCTGGTTTGCCTGGCATCCGGCGAATACGAGCGCCTGGTAACGCTTCTGCCCTTCTCCGGCGTCGCGCCGAGCGCGTCGGAATGGCAGAGCTTTGCCGGCAACTTTTCCACCCTGTCCGGCGGCGTGCAGACGCGCTATGCGGTGGCTTACTGGACGGGTTCGGACTGGTGTCTGGCGGTGCCGGTGGCGACGCCGGACAGCGGCTCCGTGGAGGTCATGGCGCTGCTGAGCACCGACGGCAGCGCGTTCTCCGGCTATCGCTACGCCACGTGGTCGCAGATCCAAAGCGAGTATCAGGGCGCGTCCTATATCACGTGGAATGAGGAATATGTGGGCTCCGAGCCGGTCGTGGCTGCCGACTGACGATGCGCCGGGTCGCGATTATCGGCGGAAACGGAAGCGGGAAAACGACCTTTGCCCGCAGGCTCGCGCAGCAGACGGGTTTGCCGCTGGTGCATCTCGACCGGCTGTACTGGTCGGAGGAATGGACGCCGCGCGCTGCCGCTGAATTCGACCGCCTGCTCGCCGCTGAACTGCAAAGGCCTGCGTGGATTATGGACG
>CALVPU010000053.1 GCA_944353735.1 uncultured Eubacteriales bacterium
GCCGATCAGGATGTCCGCGCGCCGCGCGATGCCGGAGAAGATCTCGCGCAGTTCGGCCTCGCGCCCCTTCCAGAACGACGCGCGGTAGTTCAGGTCGAAGCTGACCCGCGCGCCGGTTGCGTGCGCGCGCTCGGCCAGCGCAAGGCACAGCTCGCCCGTCGTGGGCGACATCGCCGCGAACAGGCCGGACAGGTGGACGATCTCCACGCCCTCCTCGCGGAAGATGCGGTCGAGGTCGAAGTCCTGCGCGCAGACGGTGCGACCGACCTCGCCGGCGCGGTCGTTGTACACGCGCGGGCCGCGCGGGCCGAAGCCGGTGTCGGCGATGTTGAACTGGTGGCGCACGCCCCACGGGCCGTCCGGCTCGATCTCCGGCCCCTCATAGGCGATGTTCCGCCGGCGCAGCTCGCCTTTGATGTAGGCGGCGATCGGGCTGCCCTTGACGAAGCGCCTCAACGCCTTGCCGGACATTCCGAGCGAGGCCGAGACGTTGAGCACGTTCGTCTCCGCGCTGGTCGCCTGCATCTGGTAGAGGTTGCCCGTGCCCACGGGCTGCCGGTTCGCGGGCGTGATCCGAACGCCCATCGAGGTCGCGGTCAAAAGCTGGTATTTTGCCATAATCTCCCTCCTGAGCCCGGCGGCGCTGCCGGGCATTTTTCCTGTTCACTGAATTCGACCGTCCCCGCCGCGATTCCTGCCTTGGAACGCAAATTTGCGCGGAAGCAGGGAAAATCATTTCCGGATTGTTCCGCATTGGATTCCCAGCAGATTCATCCGCAGAGGGATTTGCGCGTTGACGCGCGCGCGGCGTACGTGTTATAATGAAGTGAAGTTCGCACGAGGGCGCGCGTGACGGATGTGTTTGCACCGCACTTGTGCCCTGTGCGCCATCGCGCGGAGAATCGCCATTCGGCGAAGGATTGTTCGACCGAGGAGCTTAACCGGCGCACCGTGCGCTATCGCACTGGAAACCGCCGTCCGGCGAGAAGGGCAGTTCAGCCGAGGAGCGCAATCTGCGCCCTGTGCGCCGTCGCGCAGGAATTCGTTTTTGCGCGTTTCATTGGGGAGGAGGCCGACATGCGGCATGCGTATCTGATCATCGCCCACGCGCAGTGGGATCAGCTCGAGCGGCTGCTGCGGCTGCTCGACCATCCGGACAACGACCTCTACATCCACATCGACCAAAAGGCGCGCGACTGTCCGGTGGAGCGGCTGCGCGCGGCGGTGCGGTCGTCGGGCGTCGAGATCGTCCAGCGGTACCGCATCTACTGGGGCAGCTTCGAGATGGTCGAGGCGACGCTTCTGCTGCTCGGCATGGCGCGGAAGAAGGGCTACGGCTACTACCACCTGCTCTCCGGCATGGACATGCCCACGCGGCCGCAGGCGGAGATCCACGCATTCTTTGCGCAGAATGCCGGGAAGGAGTTCGTCGAATTCTCGACCGACGCAAGCCGGGAGGCCAACCGCGAGGTCGGGCGGCGCGCGCGGCTGTACCATCTGTTCATGCACTTCAGCCGCAGGTTTCGCCTGCGTCCGCTCAACTGGGCATTCCGGCAGGCCGACCGCGTGTGCCTGCTGGTTCAGATGCTGCTGGGCGTCAACCGCCTCAGGCGCTTTCCGGGGCTGGAGGTGCGCTATGGCTCCTCGTGGTTCAGCATCACCGACGAGCTGGCGGCGTGCGTGCTGGAGCGCGCGGACTGGATCCGCGAGGTATTTCGCTTTGCCAACAGCGCCGACGAGCTGTTTTTGCAGACGGTCGTGCACAGCATGCCGTTTCGCGATCGCCTGTACCACCCGGAGTACGACGGCAGCTGTCTGGCCAACCAGCGGCTGGTGGACTGGAAGCGCGGGCGAAACGGCAGCCCCTACACCTTCCGGCTGGAGGACTTTGACCAGATCCGCGCAAGCGGCTGCATGTTTGCGCGAAAGTTTTCGATGGAGACCGACCGCGCGCTCGTCGACCGCATGACCGAGCTGGCCGGCGGCGCGCCGGGGCCATCCGACCGCAAATCGCAGGGGGAGTGAAAGATGCCGCTGTTTGATACCGATGTTCAGGAATTGAAAAACAAAGTGCTGCGCGAGGTGGCCCGGCTGGCGTTTGACGACGCGCTGACGCCGGAGAACACGCTGTCCATCGCGGAGAAGATCATCCCCGAGGGCAAGCCGACCATGCGCTGCTGCATCTACAAGGAGCGCGCGATCATCAACCAGCGCGTGAAACTGGCGCTGGGCGGCAATGCCGCGGACCCGAACGTCGTCGAGGTGCTGCCGATCGCCTGCGACGAGTGCCCCGTGGAAGGCATCATGGTCACGCAGGCGTGCCGCGGCTGCATCGCGCACCACTGCGTCAACGCCTGCCCCAAGGGCGCGATCTCCATCGTCGACCGCCACGCGGTGATTGACCGCGAGAAGTGCGTCGAGTGCGGGCGCTGTGCGGCGGTCTGCCCGTATTCGGCGATCATCAAGCAGACCCGTCCCTGCATCCGCGCCTGCAAGCCCAAGGCGCTGTCGTTCGACAAGGTGACGCAGAAGGCGTCCATCGACCCGGAGAAGTGCATCGCCTGTGGTGCGTGCGTCTATCAGTGCCCATTCGGGGCGATCTCCGATAAGTCGTACATCGCACAGGCGGCGAAGATTCTGCGCGAATCGGAGGGTAACCAAAAGTACCGCGTCTATGGCGTCATCGCGCCGTCGGTCGCCGGTCAGTACGCCGACGTCGACGTCGGACGCGTGATGGCGGGCATCCTGCGGCTGGGGTTTTACTATCTGGTCGAGGCGGCGTGGGGCGCGGATTTCGTCGCCTATCTGGAGGCGGAGGAGCTGGCGGAGAAGAAGTTCCTGACCTCGTCCTGCTGCCCGGCGTTCGTGTCGTTCGTCGAGAAGAACTATCCGTCGCTGGTCGGCAACGTTTCCGCCAACCTCTCGCCGATGGCGCACATGGCGATGCTGCTGCGCAGGAAGGACCCGAAGGCGAAGATCATCTTCATCGGGCCCTGCATCGCCAAGAAGGCCGAGACGCTCTACGGGCCGGCGGGACAGTACGTCGACTGCGCCATCACGTTTGAGGAGATGCAGGCGATGTTCGACGCCAAGGGCATCGACCTCAAGGCGCTCGAGCCGGTCAAGCTCGACCGCGCGAGCTATTTCGGTCGCGTGTTCGCGCGCTGCGGCGGACTTGCCACGGCGGTGGAACAGGCGCTGCGCGAGCAGGGCGTGACCGAGGAGCAGTTCAAGCTCAGGGCGGTGTCGTGCAGCGGCATCGCGGACTGCAACGTCGCCCTCGCCAAGGCGTCGAAGGGAAAGCTGGCGGAGAATTTCATCGAGGGCATGGCGTGTGAGAACGGCTGTATCGGCGGTCCCGCCTGCCTCAGCCACAGCGCCCGCCACCGGCTGCAGTTCAACAAGTATGAGAATTTTGAGAACGAGCGCACCATCTCCGGATCCATTTCCGGATTTGACCTCGCCGGCGAACCGGAAGAGGCGTAGCGCGCAATAAAAGATCGGGCCGCGACCGTTTTGGGGTCGCGGTCCGATTTGCCTTGGCGGGCGCCGGACGGAAGCGGGTTCGGGCGCGCGCCTTAAGGAAGTCTGCCGTTTCTGGAAAAAGATTGCCGCGTTCCGCGCGGCCGGCGGGTTCAGACGCGCGCCTTGAGGAAGTCCACCGCGGCGCGGATGTCGCGCACGGGATCGTCGCCGACCTCGCGCTCGATGGTGAGGAAGCCGCGATAGCCGATGTCGTCGAGCGCCTTGAGGTAGGCGTCGAAGGGCACGTCGCCCTCGCCGAGGGGCAGTTCGATGAATGCCGGGCTGGTGACCGGCTCGTCCTCGACGACGCGGTAGATGATCTCCGGATCGAGGTCGTAGAGCTTCCTGCCGTCCTTGGCGTGGGTGTGCACGATGTAGTCGCGCAGCGTGTACACCGCCTGAACGGGGTCGTCGCCAGTGACCATCACGAAGTTTGCCGGGTCAAGGTTGACCGCCACGCCCTTTGAGTTGAGCGTGTCGAGGAAGCCCTTGAGCGTCGCCGCCGTCTCGGGACCGGTTTCGATGGCGAAGTGCGCCTGCACGCCGTCGGCGTACGCCGCCAGCTCGCCGCAGGCGTCCTGCAGGATGCGGTAGCGCGGGTGCGCGGGATCTGCCGGCACCACGCCGATGTGTGTGGTGACCACGTTGGTCTCCAGTTCCAGCGCCAGATCGAGAATGCGCTTGCTGTCCTCGATCAGCCCGGGATTCTTGGCGGGATCGCCGAAGCCGTGACCGAGGTCGCCGCACAGTGCCGAGATGACAAGACCGTGGTCCTTGACCATGCTGAGGAACTCGCGCCGCTTGGCGCCGACGAGTTTCTTGGGTGACAGTTCGCCGTAGGTGGCGTAGACCTGAATGCCCTTCGCGCCCATGTCCGCCGCGAGGCGGAGCGATTCGGGGATGTCCTTGCGGAAGGAATCCAGTATGACGCCGATGGGGAACGGATACATCGCGCTCACTCCCTTGTTGGAAAGTCAGTCGGTGGTTGGCGCAAGAGGAGGGAGAATCAGTGCCCGCGTTCGTGCTCGCGCAGCACGCGGAGGATGTCCTTGTACAGGGCGATCGTTTCCGCGGAGACCTCGGCGTCCTGAAGCAACAGGCCGGCGTGCAGCGAATCCTGCAGGAGCGTGTCCGGCGAGACGTTCAGCGCGTTGGCGATGCCGATCAGCGTTTCGAGGCTGCAGCGCTTCTGTCCGCGCTCGATGTGGCCGATATAGGACATGGAGACATTGACCTTTTTGGCGAGCGCCTCCTGAGTGAACTTCATCGACCTTCGCTGTTGGCGAATCCGACGACCGAGGGCTACATAATCCACCATAAATTTCCACCTCTTGGCGATAAAATTGGGTGCAAAATTGACCAATTTATACCAATAATCAATTGCCTATCCATAGTATAGCGCATTTCACCGCCTTTTGCAAGGGTTTTCCGAGAGAATCGTTGAGAAAGAAAAGAAAACTCGCCGCGCATCTTGCCAGCGCTCCTGAACGGATGCTATAATAGAGTAGGAGGCGTTTGCCCCGAGCGGGCGGAAGCCCCGAATCCAAGTCGATGGAGGACGTTGTGAAGCACTGGAAATGGCCGCTCGTGTGGCTGGCGCAGTGGGCGTCGATGTTTGCCGTGGGGTTCGCCGTCGCTGCGGCGGATCTGTTCGGCGCGGTCGTCTACGGCGCACTGTCGTGGGGCGGCATGCCGCTGGCGGGGCTGGTCTCGGCGTACCGGGCCACGCGCCGCGGGTTGCTGAATTACGCCGCGTGGCTCGCGCCGCCGATCGCCATGGGGCTGGCACACCTGATTCTGTGGAGCTATCCGCCTGCACCGGGTCCGGTGCTGTTCTGCGCGCTGATCTCGCTGGTCGGCGCCGCGGCGGGCGAGGTCGCCAATCAGCGCGACGCGGGCAAGAAAGAATAGGTTGAAATCGCGCGAGGGCGCGCGGATGGGCAGGCATGAGGGGGCGCGGAACGCGCCCGGTGAAGTACGCATAAAGGAGCAGATAGCATGGAAAAGGACTTGATACTGACCTGCGACGCCGGCACGACGGGCTGCAAGTGCACGATTTTCAACGCCCGGGGCGAGGCGGTCGTCTCGGTGCGGCGCGGCTATGGCACCGATTATCCCCAGCCGAACTGGGCGGAGCAGGACCCCAACGTGATCCTTGCCGCCGTGTACGACGGCGTGCGCGAACTGTTGCAGCAGGTCAGCGCTCAGCGCATCGCCTGCGTGGGGCTTTCGGGCACGATGAACGGCTGCATTCCCGTGGATGAGTCCGGGCGCGCGCTGCACCCGAATATCATCCATTCCGACAGCCGCACGGAGGCGCAGGTGGACGAGATCTGCCGCGTGATCGCGCCGGAGGCGTTTTACCGCCTCACCGGCAACCGTCCCGACACGCACTACACGCTGCCGAAGATCCTCTGGTTCAAGGAGCACCTGCCGGAGGTCTATGCCCGGGCGCGCTGGTTTATGAACATCAAGGACTATGTCTACGGTCACATGACCGGGCGCTTCGGCTATACGGACTATTCCGACGCCTCTCTGACGACTGCGCTGGACATCAACGAGCGCCGCTGGGCGACGGAGCTGCTCGAGGAACTGGGCATCGATCCCCGGCGGATGCCGAAGCTGCTCGCCAGCCACGACGTGCGCGGGACCATCACGCGCGACACCTATCGCCGCACCGGGCTCATCACCGGCACGCCGGTGGCGATCGGCGGCGGCGACGGCGCCTGCACGGCGCGCGGCGCAGGCGTCGTCGAGCCCGGCAGCGCCTACTGCTACATCGGCTCCAGCGCCTGGGTCTCGCAGATCCTGCCCGCGCCGGTGCTCGATCCCAAGGCGCGCATCTTCAGCTACCTCGACCTCGACGGTCGCTCGTACCACGTCTGCGGCACGGTGCAGTGCGGCGCGGCGGCGTTCGACTGGACGCTGAAGAACATCTTTGGCGGCGGGCAGCCGGCGGACATCTCCAACGTGGAGAACATGGCGCGCCAGATCCGCCCGGGCGCGGAGGGCGTGCTGTTCCTGCCGACGCTGATGGGCTCGCGCACGCCGTACTGGGACGCCAACACCCGCGGCTGCCTGCTGGGCTTTTCGCTCTATCACGACCAGCGCCACATTGCCCGCGCGGTCTACGAGGGCATCGCCTTTGCGCTCAACAGCTGCGCCTCGGTGATGACCGAGTGCGGCGCGCCGGTGCATTCGATGATGCTCACCGGCGGCGGCGCGCGCAGCGGCCTGTGGCCGGACATCCTCGCCTCCGTGTTCGGACTGACCACGAAGGTGCACCAGGCGCCCGGCGAGACGACGTCGCTCGGCGCGGCGATCGCCGCGGGCGTGGGCGTGGGCATGTTCGGCGGCTATTCCGAGGCGGCGGGCGTGGTCAACGCGCGCTCCGTCCATCCGCCGATCGCGCAGTGGCAGGTGGCATACCGCGATGTCTATGCCATCTACGCCGCCATCTACGAGCGCGTCAAGCCCATCAACGACCGCATCGCCGCGCTCAAGATTGGAGACTGACGTATGCAGAATGGCGAAGCGCTGCAGGCGTATTTTGGTCGCGTGACCGCGGCGATTCCGGAACTGTTCAACATGGCGCACGCCATCTGCGGCAACTGCGATCAGGCGGCGTATGCGCTGCAGTATACGCTGGTGGAGGCGTGGCTCGGCGACGGTCACGGCGTCGGCTTTCGCGAGGGCATGCGCTACACGCTGCGCGGCGTGGCGCTGGACGCCGTGCGCGACGCGCGCGCAGAGCCGCAGCCGGCGGAGTTTACGTGGAAGGGCTTTTCCGCCAGCGGCGATACCGTGCTGGCGCTGATCGCGCAGGAGCCGCTCGAGACGCAGCGCATGCTGGCGCTGCGCTATGGCTGCGGGCTGTCTGCCAAGCGCATCGCGTGGCTGACGGGTGTTCCCGCGGGGCGCGTGCGCGAGGCGCTGCGCCGGTTTGAGCGCCGCGCCGCCCGCCAGTCGCCTGCGCGCGCCAAGGGCCGCGCCGAGGTGCGCATTGTCCGCGCGGTGCGCCGCGCGTTTGCCCATCCCGACGCCGCGATGCCGTCCATGGGCGCGATTTACCGCGCCTTTGAGGCCGAGGCGGCGGAGGTGCGCAAGCCCAAACATCTGGCGGCCCGGGTGGCGCGCAGAATCGCCTATGTGCTGCTGGTGGCGCTGTGCGCGGTGATCTTCTGGTTCGCCGCGGCGCTGCTTCAGCCGGCGGTACAGGAAGCGCCCGAAACGCCCGCGGCAGCGGATGCCGGCGCGCGGTAGGCAAGAAATCATGAAGATTTAACGCCCGTATGACGGCGGGCATATCATCCGTTTGCTATAATCCTGAAAATACAATACAAGAGAGGGTGTTGAGGTTGGCAATCATTCGCGAAGGTCTGACTTTTGACGATGTCCTGCTCGTTCCGCAGCACAGCAATGTCCTGCCCCGCGAGGTGGATCTGTCCGTCCAGCTGGCAAAGAATCTGAAGCTGAACATCCCCATGCTCAGCGCGGCGATGGACACCGTTACCGACTCCCGCATGGCGATTGCCATCGCGCGCGAGGGCGGTCTGGGCATCATCCACAAGAACATGTCCATCGAGGCGCAGGCGGCGATGGTGGACAAGGTCAAGCGCAGCGAAAATGGCGTCATCACGGACCCGTTCTTCCTTTCGCCCGACCACAAGGTTCGCGATGCGCAGGAGCTGATGAGCCGCTACCGCATCTCCGGCGTGCCGATCACGGAAAACGGCAAGCTGGTGGGCATCCTCACCAACCGCGACCTGCGCTTTGAGACGGACTTCGACCAGCCCATTCGCAACGTCATGACCAAGGACAACCTCGTCACCGCGCCGGTCGGCACCGATCTGGACACCGCCAAGCGCATCCTCGCCAAGCACCGCATCGAAAAGCTGCCGATCGTCGACGAAAACTTCAACCTTCGCGGATTGATCACCATCAAGGACATCCAGAAGAGCGCCAAGTATCCAAACTCCGCCCGTGACGCCAGCGGTCGCCTGCTGTGCGGCGCGGCGGTCGGTGGGACCTCCGACACCATGGAGCGCGTCGCCGCGCTGGTGGAAGCCAAGGCGGACTGCATCGGCCTCGACACCGCCCACGGTCATTCCGAGGGCGTGCTGAAGATGGTCGAGAAGATTCGCGCCGCCTATCCCGAACTGACGGTCATCGCCGGCAACGTCGCTACCGCGCCCGCTACCGAGGCGCTGATCAAGGCCGGCGCGGACGTGGTCAAGGTCGGCATCGGTCCCGGCTCCATCTGCACCACGCGCGTCGTCGCCGGCATCGGCGTGCCGCAGATCACCGCCATCATGGACTGCGCCGAGGCGGCGGACAAGTTTGGCAAGGCGATCATTGCCGACGGCGGCATCAAGTACTCCGGCGACATCCCCAAGGCGATCGCCGCCGGCGCCAGCGCCGTGATGATGGGCAGCCTCTTTGCCGGTACCGAGGAGAGCCCGGGCGCGACGGAGATCTATCAGGGTCGCTCTTACAAGGTCTACCGCGGCATGGGTTCGCTCGCCGCCATGGAAGAGGGCAGCAAGGACCGCTACTTCCAGGAAGGTCAGAAGAAGCTCGTGCCCGAGGGCGTCGAGGGTCGCGTGCCCTACAAGGGACCGCTGGCGGATACCGTGTTCCAGCTCATCGGCGGCCTTCGCTCCAGCATGGGTTACTGCGGCACCGAGAACATTCAGGCGCTGCGCACCCGCGGAGAGTTCATCCGCATCACCAACGCCGGACTTGTCGAGAGCCATCCGCACGACATCAACATCACCAAGGAAGCGCCGAACTACTCGCTGCACGTTTAAGCGGCGGGGAGAGCGCCCGCGGGCGCCGCAGGCGAAAGGCGCAAGAGCCCCCGATCTCGAATGGTCGGGGGCTCTTATGCGCCTGCCGTGCGCCACAACAAAGCGAGCCGTCTCCACATGAGGAGGCGGCTCGCGCCGTTTCAGGATTGGATTTACGGTCCCTCGTACAGCGGCGGATTGCACAGCTCGCAGGGCGCATAGCCCAGATAGTGCGCCTCATAGACCGTCAGGCGCTGGGAACTGGCATAGGCATACCTGCAGCTGTAGAGGTGATAGCACTCGCCGCCATCGGAGGCGTAGACGTAAACCGTGTCGTCCTCGGTGCTGTCGGCAAATACCGACGCCGTCGAGGCTGCGGTATAGCCGGTCACCATTGCCGTGGGCAGCTCGGGACCATAGATCTGCGCCTCCGGGTCTGGACCGACCAGCTCGATTCCGCCGGGCAGGCGGCTGTCCGGCGCGGGAAAGAAGAGGATGCCCGCCAGCAGCGCCACCGCGAAGCCCGTCAGCGCGAACTGCACCGGGCGCGACCACGTGCTGTTGCGCCACAGGAGCAGCACGCCCACCGGCGGGCACAGCACCGTCAGCGCGGCGGCGACGAGGTTTCGCGCCGGAATCCGCCTGCGGCGGAAGATGGCACGCTTCGCCGTTTTGCGCCCCTTTTCGCGGTTGGGCAAGCTGATCACGTCCTTCATGCGATGCGTTGCGACACGATGCGACATTACGATATGTTCCATTGTAGCGCTCCGCGCGGCAAAGGTAAAGGATTGCGGGCAAAGATTTGGAATCTTTTGCGGATTTGGCAACAACTGTAATAATTGAGCAACAGATGGTTTCCGCGGAATGGCGTGTGCCCGACATGATAGCACTTTAGCATGATAACGCAGCTTAACATTTCCGGCGTCGCTGCGACCCATCGGGAGATTTTTTATGCAAGGCACCGTTTTGTGTTAAGAAACGCGCATTCCCCTTGAAAACGCAGGAAACAGGGTCTATAATTGCTCCAAGGTTTCGCCGAATTGCACATTTTCACGCGTATTGCAGTTTTCAGCTGCGCCAACCTGCAAATTTACTGTGGCAGGCGCGGCCTGCAGCGCGCCGTGCGGCGGCGGTTCCGGGCGCTCCGGGCGCTCGGCGGACTTGAAACCCGCGCCAGCGTTTTCCTGCGCAGCGGGTGCGTTGCCGCCGGTCTTCCCGGGCAGAATACGAATGGAGGGGATCCTATGTCACACGCGATGAAGAAACTCGTCTGCCTGCTCGTCGTCCTCGCGACGTTTGCAAGCTCGAGCGCGCTCGCCTGCACCGGCTTCTACGTCGGCAAGGAAGCCAGCGCCGACGGCACGACCATTATCGGTCACACGGTCGACGCATGGACCACCGCGCAGAGCATGGAGATCGTCGTCCCGCGCGTCGAGAACGAACCCGGTCGCGTCATGACGATTTCCGATGAGGCCAGTTGGCCGCTGCCGGACACCACCTATCAGTACACGGCGACCCCGTTCCTTGACGGGAGCTACCAGAACGCCGTTGCCAACGAGATGGGCGTCGCGGTGACGGGCTCCATCACCTGCTATGTGCGCGACGAGATCGCCGAGCTCGACCCGACGGTGCGCAACGGCCTGAGCGAGACGTGGCTGTGCGGCCTGGTCGGCGCCTGCTGCGCTACTGCGCGCGAGGGCGTCGAGCTGCTCGCGGAGGTCATCGAGACCATCGGCAATTCCGAGCACAACACGATCTTCATCGCCGATCAGAACGAGGCGTGGTATATGGAGACCTACACCGGTCACCAGTGGTGCGCGGTGAAGATGCCCGAGGACTGCGTCGCCGTGTTCGGCAACGAGTTCATGCTCGGCGCCGTCGATCCGGAGAGCGAGGACGTGCTCTACTCCGACGAGCTGTTCTCCATGCCCGAAGAGGCGGGTCTGGCGGTCTACACCGAGGACGGTCTGATGGACCTGTTCGCGACCTATTCCGGCAACGACAGCCTGAGCAACGGCAACAACCGCCGCACGTGGTACGGTCATGTGCTGTTCGCGCCGTCGACCGCCGGCGAGTACGAGCGCACCAAGCGCTACGACCTGTTCTACAAGCCCGACGAGCCGATCACGCTCGAGCCGGTCTTTGCGATGACCCGTTCCCGCTACGAGGGCCCGGAGTTCTGCCCGGAGCCCACCGGTCGCATCGACCAGCGCGTCATCGCCACCGAGCGTCA
>CALVPU010000054.1 GCA_944353735.1 uncultured Eubacteriales bacterium
TGGACGGCGGCGCATCTTCGGATGGAACAGCGCTGGATGCCGCGTCTTCCGGTGAAAGCGGCGCGGCCCGGCCCTGCGCGGAGGCGCGCAAAGCGGCGCGGCCCGCTGGTACGGAGGCTGCGGTCGCCCTTTGGGACGGCGGCGCGCCCGCCGCGGAGGAGGCGCGGTTCGGCCTGAGCCAGCTGCGCTCGGCGCTCAACCGCGCCGAGTCCGCCGACCGGCTCGCGCCGCAGACCGCGCGCGCGCTCTACGGCGCGTTGCAGCGCATGAGCGTCACGCGGCTGGAGCTGTTCGCCAGCTGCCCGTTCGCCTATTTCGCGCGCTATGGGCTGCAGCCTGAGCGCGTGGAGCCGTTCGAGCTCAACGCCCGCGACGAGGGCACGTTCTTCCACAGCGCCGTCGCCGAGTTTTTGATGCGCTCGCGGGAGGACCTGAACGCGCTTCCCGCCGAGACTGCCGCCAGCCGCATGGACGCCATCTCCGACGCCCTGCTCGACGCCATGAGCGATTCGGGTCCGCTGGGCGACAGCGCCGTCTCGCGGGCGGAGCGACGCCGCCTCAAGGAAACCGCGCGGATGTGCGCGGTGGAGCTCGCGCAGCACATGGAGGGCAGCGCATTCCGCGCGGCGGCGTTCGAGCAGAGCTTCGGACCGGAGGACGGCGCGCTGTCCATCCGCCTGCCCGGCGGCTGCGCGCTGGAAGGGCGCATCGATCGCGTCGACCTGTGGGACGAGGGCGGCTTTCTGCGCGTGATCGACTACAAGCGCAGCGGCCGGTCGGTCGACCTGACGGCGGCGTACTGCGGGCTGCGGCTGCAGCTGCCGGTCTATCTGGCGGCGGCGCGGCGCAAGTGGGGCGCGCGCATCGCCGGCGGATACTACTTCGTGCTCGGCAGCGGCATGCTCGCCACGCAGCAGACCGATCCGAAAGACGTCGAACGAGAGCGCATGAAGGCGTTTCGCATGGAAGGGCTGGTGCCGGACGACATCGAGCTGCTGGCGGCGATGTCGCCGAACTTTGGCGACGTGTTCAAGGTGCGCGTCACCGGCGCGGACCGGTTCGCGGCGAACGCGCTGCGCGCCACCCCGCGCCAGTATGAGGGCGTGCTGCGCTGCGCGCTGCGGCGGGCGGCGGAGCACGTCGCCGGGATCGAGCGCGGCGCGTGTCAGGCGTCGCCGGCGCGGCTGGGAAACGCCGATCCCTGCAGCTACTGCGACTTCCGCACGGCGTGCGGCTTCGACGAGCAGCTGTCGCCGGGCATGGCGCGCAAGATTCAGCCGTTGGAGCGGGAAACCGCGCTGGCGCTGTTCGAGGAGGAGGCGGGCGCGGAGGGAGAAAGCTGACCCCGGCGGACGGATTTGACGAAAGCGCGGTTGACAGGTTTACGTTGCGCTGTCATAATGAAAGAACAGGGCGCGCTTCGCCGGCGTTGAGAAAACGTTGGCTTTTGCCCGCTAAAATCGTCTCTGTCCGGGAAATGGCGTCCCGGCGCGCATACAAATGAGATCGGGAGGATCGTCCATGCAAATCATCCTGACGGCGCTGATGATCGCGCTCAACCTGTTTTCCGCTTATCTGGGCGTGATGGCGCTGTTCACGTTCAAGCGGCGCAAGCCGTACCCGCAGGCGGCGCCGTCGGCGCGCTTTGCGGTGGTCATTCCCGCGCGCAACGAGGAGTGCGTCGTCGGCAAACTGATCGCCCGCCTGTGGGAGCAGACCTATCCGCGGGCACTGTTCGACGTCTACGTGGCGGTGAACAACTGCACCGACCGCACCGCCGAGGTGGCGCGCGCCGCGGGCGCGAAGGTGATCGCCTGCGAGGGCGAGGTCAAGTGCAAGGGCGACGTGCTGCATCAGGCGATCGCGGCGCTGATGCCGCTGGGCTACGACGCCTTCGCCTTTTTCGACGCGGACAACCTGCCGGACAGGCAGTTTCTGGCGCGGATCAACGATGCGTTCTGCGCCGGCGAGCGCGTGTGCAAGGGCCGCCTCAAGGCGGGCAACGCCGCCAACAGCTGGGTGGCGGGCGGCTATGGGCTGTACCACGCGCTGATGGAGTGGACCTACAGCCGCCCGCACTCGGCGGCGGGGTTCTCGTCGAATCTGGTCGGCACGGGCTTCGCCGCGCACCGCGAGGTGTTCGAGGCGCTCGGCGGCTGGAACACCAGCTCCATGTGCGAGGACACGGAGTTCGCCGCGCAGTGCACGCGCATCGGCTATCGCGTGGCGTGGGTGCCCGAGGCGCTCAGCTACGACGAACAGGTCGAGCGCTTCGGCGTTTCGCTGCGCCAGCGGCGGCGCTGGTGCGCCGGCATGGTGCAGGCGGCGCGGCGGATGACGGCGGACATGTTTCGCCCCAGCTGTCCCCGCCGCGGCATGGCGCGCGACTTTGGCATGCTGTTCGTCATCTCGCACACCGCGCCGCTGGCGACGATCGTGATGGCACTGCTGCTGCCGTTCCAGTCGCCGCTGATGTGGCTGCTCAGCGGCGCGGGGCTGCTGCTGTCCTATGCGGGACTGGCGCTGGTCGCGCTGCTGCTGTGCGTGCTGGGCGGCTATCCGGTCGCCCGCATGGGCGCGACGGTGGCGATGTTCCCCATCTTCATGGCGTCGTGGGTTCCGCTGCAGGTGATGGCGCTGTTCGTGCCGGTGCGCCGCTGGAGCGCCATCGAGCACAGCGGTCAGCCCGACGCCGAGGCGGGTGAGGACGATGCCGGCGAAGAGGGCGGCGCGCTGCGCCGCCAGAACGCGCTGTAGCCCGCGCGGGCAGGCGAAGCGGGCGCATCCATGTGATTTCCATAATGTCTCCTGCTGCCGCAAGCTGAAGACGCAAAAATCGCCGCCTGTTTTCCAAAGACGGGGGCGATTTTTGCGTTTGCGCCTCTGCCACGCGCTGGGCGGCAAACGCCGCGCCGGCGGTCTGCTGGACCTTTCGTCCCGTGCGGACAGGCAAAGCCGGGCGCGCGGGCAAACGAGCGCGGTCATCGCTCCGACAATTTGGCAAGCGGGCGGCGATTATTCCTACTTCACCCTGCGGGCGTTCTCAACGCGTTGGCGCTTTGATCGCTTCTGGACCGGCGTCCTCCAAACGGGAGAACGCCGGCTGTTTTTTTGCCAGGAATGGCGCGCCGGCGCAAAGGGCGCGGGCGGTGCGTCCGATGAGATGCGCGGGCGGTGCGTGGAATTGAAGTATCCCTCGCAAGCCCAGCCCAAGGGCGGTGACTCGGATGGGATGCGCGCGCGGTACAGGGAATCAAGGGGCACGCCTGTGCGAAAAAGTGGGCATGCGCGTTGTTCTCTGCGGAAAGCGAAGCGGTTTCCCGACGCTGTGAAGGCGATGTTCGCCCGACCGCCCGTCGCCTTGCAATGTCACGCGCATGCGCGGAAATTGCGACATTTTGCGGCGCGGGGCAAGTCCCGCCCTGAACGCGCATAAGTAATTCGCACGTTGAAGGGAGGCGTGGGAAGATGTTGCGAGCGTTTGAGGCGGGGACTCGGTGGCGGACGCTTTCTTCGAGGTCGTGGACGGAGCGGCTGGCGGCGCCGGCGGCGATGCTGGCGGCAGCGGTGCTGCTCTCGCGCGTGCAGCCGGCGCCGGGCATCGCGCCGTTCGCGCTGGCGCTGATGGCGGCGGGGCTGGCGGTGGGGGCGCATCCGCTGGCGCTGGCGCTGGGAAGTCTGGCGGGCGCGGTCGGCGCGGCGGGGTTTCGCTGGGCGGCGCCGGCGGGAACCTGCGTCGTGCTCGGCGGCGCGGCGGCGGCGCGGCTTGCCCGGGGGTGGGTTCGGCGAGGTTCCGGACGCGCCGCGCCGGAGGGACGCGCGCTGGGCGACGGCGCCATGTCGGCGCTGGCGGGGCTGGGCGCGCTCGTGCCTGGGGCGTGGCTGGCGACCGGAAGCGCGTGGGAGTCCGCGCGAATGGTGGGTTCGGCGGTGATGGCTGCCGCCGCCGCGCCGTTCTTCGCCGCGCTGCTTCAGGTTCGCCCGGCGCGCCGCCACCTGATGCCTGAGGAGCGCGTCGGGCTGGGGACGTTCCTGCTCGCGGCGGTGGCGGGACTGGCGGCGCTGTGGACGCCGGCGGCGCTGACGGCGGGACTGGCGGGCGCGCTGGCGGCGTCGGGATTGGGCGCGGGCGCGGGGGCGTGCGCCGGGCTGGCGGCGGGCGGCGCGATGATGCTTTCCAGCGTCGGGGCGGAGCGGGCGCTGGCGCTGGGCCTGTGCGGGCTGGCGGCGGGCGCGGCGCAGTCGCGGCGGCGGTGGACGGCGGCGCTGGCGCTGTGCGGCGCGGAACTGGCGGTTGCGCTGGCGACCGCATCTCCGCCCACGGACGCGCTGTGCGGGCTGGCGGCAGCGCTGGGCGTGCTCGCCGTGCCGGAACGGGCGCTGGCGCGGCTGCGCGGCTGGCTGGTGGGAGAATCGCGCGGCGCGTGCGATCCCGACCGGCTGGCGGCGCGGCTGCGCGCGGAGTCCGGGCGCAAGCTCCGCGCCATGAGCGACGCCTTCGGCGAGATGTCCGAGGGCTACCGCCTGCCGGTGGACATCCCCGACGAGCAGTCGCTGCTCGCGGACCTGCGCGCGCGGCTGTGCGACGGCTGTCCGCACTATGCCGAGTGCTGGGCGGGCGAGGACAATCGCGCCGTGCGCTTTCTCTGCCAGCTGGTGTCCGAGGCGATCGACTGGGCGGCGGGCGACCGCGCCGAGCCGCTGTTTGGCGACGAACTGCCGCCGGAGCTGCTGCGGCAATGCCATCGCGGGCGCTCGATTCCGGCGCGGCTGGGAGAGCCGCTGGAGGAATTTGCCCGCAAGCGCCGCTCGGAGATGAAGCGCAGCGCCGTCAACCAGCTGATCTCGGCGCAGTTCATGCAGGCGCAGATGCTGCTGCGCGGGCTGGCGGACGCACAGGCGCGACCGCTGCGGGTGCGCGGGCGGCAGGCGGCGCGGGCGCGCGCGGCGCTCGACCGGGCGGGCATCGAGGCGGCGGACGTGATGGCGCTGCGCGGCGCGCGGCGGATGGAGCTGGTCGTGGCGCTCAAGCAGGGGCGCTGGTCGCCGGAGCTGGCGGCGCGGGCTTCGGCGCAGCTCAGCCGCGTGTTCGGGCGTGCCTACGCGCCGGGCGAGGGCGGCGGCGGCGCGGAGATGCGCTTCGTGCGGCTGTCGCGCCTGCGCGCGACGGCGGCGGTCAGCTGCCATTCGCGACAGGCGGGCGTGCCCAGCGGCGACAGCCACCTGATCCGCATGCTCGAGGGCGACCGGCTGCTGCTGATGCTCTCCGACGGCATGGGCAGCGGCGAGGCGGCGGCGCGCGAGAGTGCCCAGACGCTCAGGCTGCTGGGACGGTTCCTGCAGGCGGACGTGTCGCGCGCGTTGGCGCTGGAGACGGTCAACGAACTGATGCTGGCGCGCAGCGACGCGGACATGTTCGCCACGGTGGACATGTGCGTGGTCGATCTGGCGACGGGCATGGCGGAGTTCACCAAGCTGGCGGCGTGCCGGTCGCTGATTCTGCGCGGCGGCGAGGTGATCACCGTCGAGGGCGGCAAGCTGCCGCTGGGCATCCTCGAGCGCGTGCAGCCGTCGGTCTACACGGTGCAGCTCGAGCCCGGAGACGTGCTGCTGATGGCGTCCGACGGCGTGATGGACGCCATCGAACCGGAGCGCCTGAGCCAGTGCCTCGCCGCCCACAGCTGCCAGCCGCCCGCGATGCTCGCCGAGTCCGTGCTGCGCGCCGTCGAGCGCGACGCCGATCCTCAGCGCCGCGACGACATGACCGCCCTGTGCGCGCGCATCGCCCTGCGCCGCGGGGCGTGAGGGAAGGCGCGCGGACAAAAGCTGCGCGGACGGTTGGGAGAGAGTCCGCCGCCGACCGCGGCGTACAGCCGGAGATCGGCGAAAGCCGCGCGGACGGTCGGGAGAGTGCGGCGAAACCCGCGGGGACGCGGGGTCGGGGGAAACGCCGCGGCGCGCGATGACTTGCCCTGCGCGGGGGAACGGCGCCTGCCGGCGAGCCGGTTGCGGCACCTGCCGAGCCATATCGCCGCCCGCCAGAGCTCGGAAATGCAGGCGGCATGTCCGGCGACGTGGCGATTGCCCCGCGCAGGCTGCGCGCATCGCCGCAACCGCCGCTTCATACTCCGCCGCAAGGCGGATGCGCCCGGGAAGAGATGCGCCGCCGCTCAGCCCATCCGTGCGCAAGGGTGTGGGCGCGCCTGCTTGGCGGCGCGCATTGCGCAGGCTGGCGCCAGCGCGAAATTCGGGCTTGACAGTGGGGCGCATGGGGTGTTAGAATGATAGAAAAGGCGATGACGGAGAGAGTACCGCGCAGTCCGCGCCCAGCGGCAGCGGCGGGCGGCTGGCTTCGGGCGCGGCGCGTCCGGACGGCGTGCCTGTGGGTCCGCGAACAGAGAGCCGGGCAGGGTGGAAGCCGGCGGCGGCGGCGCGCGGGAACATGGCTCCTGAGCTCTGCGCGCGAGGCGGTCGGGTTGAGCGCGCGGCGGAGACGCACCGTTACAGGCGCTCAAGGTTCGCGCGTTCGCGCGGATGAACAGGGTTGGTACCGCGCCTTGCAGGGGCGCCCCTCGCGATGGGGCGCCCCTTTTTCCGCCCTGCCCTAGACTTGAATGGAGGAAGCTGCCATGCCGGACAAGAAGACGTTTTACATCACCACGCCCATCTACTATCCCTCGGGCAACATGCACATCGGTCACACGTACACCACCGTCGCGGCGGATACGATGGCGCGCTTCAAGAAGATGCTGGGCTACGACACCTATTTCCTCACCGGCACGGACGAGCACGGTCAGAAGATCGAGCTCAAGGCCGCCGAGGCGGGCGTGACGCCGAAGCAGTTCGTGGACAAGATCGTCGCCGAAACCAAGGAATTGTGGAAGCTGATGGACATCGACTACAGCGACTTCATCCGCACCACCGACGAGCGCCACGAGAAGGTCGTGCAGAAGATCTTCCGCCGCCTCTACGAGCAGGGCGACATCTACAAGAGCGAGTACGAGGGCATGTACTGCACGCCGTGCGAGTCGTTCTGGACGCCCTCGCAGCTGGTCGAGAAGGACGGCGTGAAGGTCTGCCCCGACTGCGGACGCCCCTGCCAGCCCATGCGCGAGGAGGCGTACTTCTTCCGCATGAGCAAGTATCAGGACTGGCTCATCGAATACATCGAAAGCCATCCGGACTTCATCCAGCCGCCGTCGCGCGCCAACGAGATGCTCAACAACTTCCTGCGCCCGGGGCTGCAGGACCTGTGCGTCAGCCGCACGTCGTTCACGTGGGGTGTGCCGGTGGACTTCGATCCCAAGCACGTCGTCTACGTCTGGGTCGATGCGCTGTCGAACTACATCACCGCGCTGGGCTACCTGAGCGACAATCCGTCGCTGTTTGAGAAGTACTGGCCCGCGGACATCCACCTTGTCGGCAAGGAGATCGTCCGCTTCCACACGATCTACTGGCCCATCATGCTGCATGCCCTCGGCCTGCCGCTGCCCAAACAGGTGTTCGGTCACGGCTGGCTGCTCTTCGGCAACGACAAGATGTCCAAGTCCAAGCAGAACATCGTCTATCCCGCGCCGATCGTCGAGCGCTACGGCGTCGACACGCTGCGCTATTACCTCATGCGCGAGATGCCCTTCGGCGCCGACGGCAACTATACCAATGAAGCGCTGCTGACGCGCATGAACGCCGACCTCGTCAACGATCTGGGCAACCTCGTCTCCCGCACGGTGGCGATGATCGAAAAGTATTTCGGCGGCGTCGTGCCCGCGCCCGGCGAGGAGCAGCCCGAGGACCGCGCGCTGCGCGAGCGCTTCGAGGCGCTGCCCGCCATCGTCGAGGAACAGATGGACGCGCTGCAGTTCTCCGTCGCGCTGTCCGAGATCTGGAAGCTCATCGGCGACTGCAACCGCTACATCGACATCACCCAGCCGTGGGTCCTCGGCCGCTCCGAGGAGACCATGCCGCGGCTCAAGACGGTCATGTACTATCTCGCCGAATGCCTCCGCGCCGTCGCCGTGCACATCGGCCCGACCATGCCCTCCACGCCCGCGCGCATCTTTGCCCAGCTCGGCGTGGCGGAACCGGAGCTCATGACGTGGGAAAGCGTGCAGAAGTTCGGCGGTCTCAAGCCCGGCACGAAGGTGCAAAAGGGCGAGGCGCTCTTCCCCCGCGTCGACATCCGCAAGGAGCTCGAAGCCCTCAGCGGCGGCGCGCCCCAGTCCGGCAAGAAGGCGGACAAGAAGTCCGACAAGCAGCCCGAAAAGAAGGCGGACAGGAAGCCCGAGGCGCCCGCCGAGGGCGTCGCCTCCTTCGCCGATTTCCAGAAGATCAAGCTCGTCGCCGCCAAGGTCGTCGCCTGCGAGCGCGTCCCCAACAGCGAAAAGCTCCTCAAGGAAACGCTCGACGTCGGCGGCGGTCAGACCCGCACCGTCTGCTCCGGCATCGCCAAGCACTATGCCCCCGAGGACCTCGTCGGCAAGACCGTCATCCTCGTCGCCAATCTTGCCCCCCGCAAGATGGCAGGTCAGCTCTCCGAAGGCATGCTCCTCTGCGCCGAAAACCCCGACGGCTCCCTCCGCCTCCTCACCGTGGACGGCGAAACCGCGCCCGGCAGCGAAGTGGGCTGAGGCGGCGATGCGCTCAGGGGGCGCCGCCCCCTGAGAACCCCTGCCAAAGGGCCTGAGGCCCTTTGGAATCCCACTGCGCGCGATGCGCATGCGCATCGCGGGGGAAGAGGGGGCGCCGCGTTTCTATTCGGGGCAAATCCCGCCGGGAGGCGGCAGGATTTGCTGCAGAGGAACGGTTCCCTTTATAACGTATCGAGTCGCGTTTCATCGGCGGTTTTCGCCGACCCTTCGTTTCCTATCCGAGTCTGGTGCCGCGGACGGTTCTTTGCCGTCCGCGGCGAATGTTTGCCGCTGTCGCGCAGCTATTTTTCGGCGACGTGTGGAGCGACGTGCAAAGCTCCAATCGCCTGTAAGCTCAAACGCTCCAATCCCGCCAAGCGAATCCCGCCGCCGGCGGGATTCGCCCCAGGTAGAAACGTCCGCTCTCCATCACCTCCGCGGCGCGTGAAGCGCGCCGCCGAAGCGGG
>CALVPU010000055.1 GCA_944353735.1 uncultured Eubacteriales bacterium
TCTATCTTGCCGATGATGCGGGCGAAGATCTCGGTCTCATACACGGTCTTGGCGCCCTTGAGCACGCAGAACGTGCGCTCCAGACCCATGCCGGTGTCGACGTTTTTCTGCTTGAGCGGGATGAAGCTGCCGTCGGCCTGCTTCTCGTACTGCATGAACACGTCGTTCCAGATCTCCAGATAGCGCCCGCAGGAGCACGCCGGCGAGCAGTCCGGGCCGCACGGCGGGCGGTCGGTGATGATGAACATCTCCGTGTCCGGGCCGCAGGGACCGGTGATGCCCGCGGGGCCCCACCAGTTGTGCTTCTTCGGCAGGTAGAACAGGTGGTCGTCCTTGACGCCCTGCGCGCGCCAGAGGTTCGCCGCCTCCTCATCGCGCGGCGCGTCCTCGTCGCCGGCGAACACGGTAAACGCCAGCCGGTCAGGGTCGAGGCCGAGCCACTCCGGGCTGGTGAGGAACTCCCAGCTCCAGGGAATCATCTGCTCCTTGAAGTAGTCGCCCAGCGACCAGTTGCCGAGCATCTCGAAGAACGTCAGGTGGCTGGCGTCGCCGACGTCGTCGATGTCGCCGGTGCGGATGCACTTCTGCACGTCGGTCAGCCGCGTGCCCATGGGATGCTTTTCGCCCATCAGGTAGGGCACCAGCGGGTGCATGCCCGCGGTGGTGAACAGCACGGTGGGGTCGTTCTCCGGAATGACCGACGCCGAGGGAATCACCTTGTGCCCCTTGGACTCGAAGAACTTCAGAAACAGGCTGCGCAGCTCATTGGCAGAATTGATGTTCATGCGTAAAAACCCTCCAGACTTCCTCCAAAAATAAAATGCACCCTTCGCTCTCAAGGACGAAAAGATGCCGTTCGCGGTACCACCCTGATTGACTCCGCGCGCGCGAAGCCCACTCGATGCCGGTAACGGCGGCAGCCGCCGCGCCATTTCCTGCGCGAAGCCCGGGCGTGCGCCCGGCGGGGAGGGCTGTCAGCCGCGCGCGCCCACCGCCTCGCACCGATCCGGCGGCTCTCTGAGGGCAGCGCGGCGAACTCGTTCCCCGCATGGCTTTGATATTGTCGGCAGATATTATACCATCGCGCGGGGCAAAAATCAACCCGCCTCCGGCTAAATCGACGTTACGGCTCCTCTTTCCCGTCGTGCAGGTAGCGCTCGAGGATGAACTTCGGGCGGCGCTTGGTCTCCATGTAGATCTTGCCGATGTCCTCGCCGATGAGCCCGAGCGCGACCAGCTGCATGCCGCCGAGCAGCCAGATGGACATCATGATCGACGCCCAGCCGGCGACGATCTGCCCCGAGAACAGCGAGATCAGCACGTACACGCCCATCGCCACGCCCAGCAGCGCGCACAGCACGCCCGCCAGCGTGACGTAGCGGATCGGCTTGTTGCTCAGCGAGGTGATGCCCTCGATCGCGAAGGAGATCATCTTCTTCAGCGGGTACTTCGATTCGCCCGCCACGCGCTCGCCGCGCGCGTACTCCACCGTCGCCGTCTTGAATCCCAGCATCGGCACCATGCCGCGCAGGAACATGTTCACCTCGCCGAACGACAAAAGCGCCTTCAGCGCCCGCGCGCTCAGCAGGCGGTAGTCGGCGGCGTTGTACACCATCTCCACGCCCAGCCGCTTCATCAGCCGGTAAAACGCCTGCGCGGTGTTGCGCTTGAAGAACGTGTCCGTCTCCCGGCTGGAGCGCACGCCGCTGACGACGTCGGCGCCGTTTCTGTACGCCTCGAGGAAGCCGTACATGGCGTTGACGTCGTCCTGCAGGTCGGCGTCGATGGTGATCACGCAGTCGCACTTCGGCTCGGCGAGCGTCATGCCCGCCCACAGCGCGTTCATGTGCCCGGCATTGTGCGCCAGCTTGACGCCCTCAAAGCGCCCGTCCGCGGCGCACAGGCCGGCGATGACCTCCCACGTCCTGTCCTTGCTGCCGTCGTCCACCAGCAGGATGCGGCTGCCGGGCGCGGCAATCCGGCGGGCGGACATGTCGTCCATCAGCTCCGCCAGCCGCTTCGCGGTGATCGGCAGCGCCTCTTCCTCGTTGTAGCAGGGCACGACGATGTACAAAACCGGCACATCCCTCATCTCACAGACCTCCTCTTTCGCGGGGCGTCCCCGCCTCATTCGTCCGCCGCGCCGTCCACGCGCCGGTACAGGCCGTAATACGCCATGTCGCCCTCCGGGCGCGCGTAGTCCGACGTCAGGCGCAGCGCGATCTCGTAACCCGGCAGGTCGAGCCGGTCCTCAAAGTTGACCGGGTGCATCATCAAAAAGTCCGGCACGCGCGCGGCGACGCAGCGGTCCACCGCGGCGATGTACTGGTCCTGCACGATGTTCACCGCCGTGAACCAGCGGTCCGCCGGCGCCGCGCCCGAGGCGTAGTAGACGCCGACGTCCGTGCACATGTACTGCAAAAGCGTCGGCTCCTCCACTCCGGAATCGCGGATCGCCGCGGCGAGCTGCGCCTGCGGCGTCTCGGCGTAGGGCGTGCCGATGTCCTTGGTCGTGTCGCAGAGGATGTACGCCGCGCCCAGCGAACCGGCGAGCGAGACCGCGGCCGCCATCGCCGCCAGCGCGCGCCGCGGGAAGGCGCGTCCGCGCGTCCCGACCAGCTTCGGACCTAAGACCTTCGTGCCCGCCTCCGGCAGCCCCGCCATGCGCAGCGCATCCGCCGCCGCGCGCCGGTGCAGCGCCGCGTCCCGCGCCGCGCGCACCCAGTACAGCGGCAACAGCGCAAACGGCAAAAAGATCGCCAGATACGCGCTGTAATAGGCGATGTAGTACGCGCGGCTGTACATCGACAGCACCATCAGCGCCGCCATGCCCGCCATCACCGCCTTCTCCCGCACCGCCATCCGCGCGCGCGGCAGCGCCAGCACCGACGCCGCGCCCACGGCGAGCAGCGCCGCGTAGGCGGGATTCTCCCGCAGGTACATGCTCAGCGACCGCGCCAGATTGTACGCAAGCGACGTGTCGCCGCCGGTGGCATAATTGAAGATGTTCGCCGCGAGGTAATCGCCGAACAGATTGCCGAGCGCGCCGTTGACGCCGAAGTAGATCAGCCACGGCAGCGTCGCCAGCGCCATGCCGCCCAGAAACGCCAGGCACATCTTCACCGCGCGGACAAGCGCCCGCTCGCGCAGGCACACGTCCAGCGCCACCGCCGCCATCCACACGAAGTGGAAGCTGAGCAGGTTGAACTTCGTCCACAGCACGCATCCGGCGAGCACGCCGCCGCGCACCAGCGCGCCGACCGACGGCTGCCGCCCCGCGCGCCACGCCGCGAGCAGGTCGTACAGCGACCACGCCGCCGGCAGAAGCAGCAGCTCCTCGGCGCTGGCGCCGGTGCTGAAGGCGTCCGACGCGGCGAACAGCGCAAACAGCGGCACGAGCCACAGCGGGCTCACTCCCGGCAGGTAGAGGCGCAGCGTCTTCCAGCCGAAGAACAGCGCGCCGGCGCAGCAGAGCACCTCCAGCAGGTAGAGCCCGTGGTACGTCCCCGGCAGCGCCTCCATGCACAGCCCGAACAGGAAGTAGATCAGCGGGCCCTTGTGGTCGAACAGGTCGCGATAGGGCACCTGCCCCTCGAGCATGCCGCGGCCCATCGTGCCGAGGATGTTGACGTCGGACCACGGGTTGACGGGATACAGCCACGAGTTCATGCTGCAGATCATCAGCACCGCCGCCGCACCCAGCAGCAAAACCGCAAAGCCGCGCACGTCCTCCGCGCGCGACGCCCTTCGTCCTTCCATTTGTCCTTCCATCGCACTTCCCCCTTGCCGGACGCGCCGCGCCGGGCTTTGCTTGTGTATGTGACCCGCGCAGCCGCAGGCGGCTCCGCTTTCTCTGAAGCGCCGCAACGCCGCCGTCGCAGGCTGCTCCGTTCCCGCGGGATGGCTCGCGCTGTACATTCAGCACTGTCCCCGCCGGACGCGCCGCGCCGGGCTTCGCTTGTGTATGTGACCCGCGCAGCCGCAGGCGGCTCCACTTTCCCAGAAGCGCCGCAACGCCGCCGTCGCAGGCTGCTCCGTTCCCGCGGGATGGCTCGCTTTGTACATTCTGTCCTGTCCCCGCCGGACGCGCTCCGTCCCTGCGGGATGGCTCGCGCTCACTTCAGCACCACGCTGTCCGCGCCGAGCAGATTGGCGAGCGCGCCGAAATCGTAACCCTCGTCCACCCAGTACTGCTCCGGCGCCTGATACGCCTTCTTCTCGTCCGAGAGATACAGCACCACGCAGATGCGCCCCGGCGTCTGGGCGAGCACGCCGAGCACCTCGTCGCGCTGGTCGGCGCGCAGGCGCAGGTAGAGCTTGCGGTCCGCGCGCGGCGCGCGGCGCTCGCGGCGAGGCGCGGACGCCTCCATGCGGGCGGGTTCCTGCGCCGCCAACGCCTCCAGCGCCGCCGTGCCGGCGGCGAGCGGCGAGACGCGGTCCATCAGCAGCTTGGGCGGCTCGTCCTCGCGCATGGACAGCTTGCCGGCGATGAGCACCGGCGCTTCCTCGATCAGCTCCTGCGCGTAGCGCTCGTAGACCTTGGGGAACACCAGCACCTCGGTGACGCCGTAGAGGTCCTCCAGCTGCAGAAACGCCATCAGCCCGCCGCTGCGGGTCGCCTTCATGCGCTTGCCGGCGATCAGGCCGCCCATCGTCGCCGGGCGCTGGTCGTAGCGCATCATCTCGGCGGGGTCGCCCTCGGCGAGCTGCGCCAACACCTGCGAGTTGAACTGCAGCGCGCCGAGCGATTCGGCGAACTCGTCCAGCGGGTGCCCGCTGATGTACACGCCGGTGGTCTCCTTTTCCATCTGCAGCCGGTCGGCGAAGCTGAACTCGTTGAGCGGCGGCATCGGCGGCGGTGGCGCTTCGACGGCGCCCTCCGCCATGCCGAACAGCGAGATCTGCCCCTCGACCATGTCCTTGTGCCGCTTGGCGGCGGCGTCCATGGCGCGCTCGAACACGTGCAGCTTCTGCGCGCGCCCGCCGGGCAGCGCGTCCATGGCGCCGGAGCGGATCAGGCTCTCGACGCCCTTCTTGTTCAGCTGCGAGCCCGTCATGCGGTTGATGAGGTCGTACAGGTCGCGGAAGGCGCCTTCCCTTTCGCGCGCGGCGACCAGCGCGGCGACCGGCGCGTGTCCGAGGCTCTTGATCGCCGCCAGCCCAAAGCGGATGACCTCGCGACCGTCCTCTTCGCGCTCGACGGTGAACTTCTCGTTCGAGCGGTTGACGTCCGGCGGCAGCACGGGAATGCCGCGCTTTTTGCAGGTCTGAATGTAATAGGCGATCTTCTCGGTGTTGCCCACCATCGAGTTCATCAGCGCCGCCATGAACTGCGCCGGATGGTGCAGCTTGAGGTACGCGGTCTGCACGGCGACCACGGCGTAGGCGGCGGCGTGCGACTTGTTGAAGGCGTAGCTGGCGAAGGCGGTCATCTCGTCGAATATGCGCTCGGCGACGTCCTCGGGCACGCCGTTGCGCACGCAGCCGGGCACGATCACCTCGCCGTTTTCGACCTGCCCGTGGATGAAGATCTCCTTCTCGCGCGCCATCACGTCGTGCTTCTTCTTCGCCATGGCGCGGCGCACCAGGTCGCTGCGGCCCATGGAATAGCCGGCGAGATCGCGCACGATCTGCATCACCTGCTCCTGATAGACCATGCAGCCATAGGTGACGTCGAGTATGGGGCGCAGCTTTTCCGTGGGATAGCGCACGCTGGAAGGATCGTGCTTGCCGGCGATGTAGCGCGGGATGGACTCCATCGGCCCCGGGCGGTACAGCGAGATGGCGGCGATGATGTCCTCGAAGTTGCCCGGGCGCATCTGCATCAGAAAGTTGCGCATGCCGGCAGATTCGAGCTGGAACACGCCGTCGGTATCGCCGTCGGAGATCATCCGGTAAACGCCGGGATCGTCGTCGGGAATGTCCGCCGCATCGGGCGCGCCGCCGCCGCCGGCACGCACCATGTCGATGGTGTCCATGATGACGTTGAGCGTGCGCAGTCCGAGGAAGTCCATCTTCAGCAGACCGAGCTGCTCGACGGTGGTCATCGGGAACTGCGTGGTGATGACGTCGTCGTTGGTCTGCAGCGGGCAGTACTCCACCACCGGTTCTGCGGTGATGAGCACGCCGGCGGCGTGGGTGGAGGCGTTGCGCGGCATGCCCTCGAGCTTGCGCGCCATGTCGATCAGCCGGCGCACGGCGCCATCGCCCTCGTAGGCGCGGCGCAGCTCGGGATTGACCTTCATGGCGCGCTCGAGGGTGATGTTGAGCTCGAAGGGCACCATCTTGGCGATCTGGTCCACCTGCTGATAGCTCATGTCCAGCACACGCCCGACGTCGCGCAGCACGGCGCGCGCCGCCATCGTGCCGAAGGTGATGATCTGCGCCACGTGGTCGGCGCCATAGCGGCGGCGCACGTAGTCGATCACCTCGCCGCGGCGCTCGTAGTCGAAGTCGCAGTCGATGTCGGGCATGGACACGCGCTCGGGGTTCAAAAAGCGCTCGAACACGAGGTTGTACTTCAGCGGGTCGATCTCGGTGATCGCCAGCGCATAGGCGACGATTGAGCCCGCGCCGCTGCCGCGCCCGGGACCGACGCCGACGCCGTGCGTCTTGGCGTAGTGGATGAAGTCCCAGACGATGAGGAAGTAGTCCGTATAGCCCATGGAGACGATCACGCCCAGCTCGTACTCCATGCGCGCGCGGGCGTCGGGGCGGTCGGGACCGTAGCGGCGCAGCAGACCTTCCTCGGTCAGCCGACGCAGGTAGCCGACGTTCGTCTCGCCCTCGGGCAGCGGGTACTGCGGAAGATACGTCTTGGAAAAGTCAAAGTCCACGCGGCAGCGCTTCGCGATCTCCTCCGTGCGCTCGATGCTCTCGGCGAAGTTCGGAAACGCGGCGCGCATCTCCTGCTCGGACTTGACGTAGAGCTGGTCGGTGGTCATGCGCATGCGGTTGTCGTCCGAGAGCGTCTTGCCCGTCTGGATGCACATGAGCACTTCCTGGGCGTCGGCGTCGGCGCGCTCGAGATAGTGGCAGTCGTTGGTGACCACGGTGGGAATGTCCATCTCCCGCGCCAGCTTCACCAGCCGCGGCAGCACGCGCTTCTGCTCGGGGATGCCGTGGTCCTGCAGCTCGATGAAGAAGTTGTCCCTGCCGAAGATGTCCAGATAGCGCTTCGCCATCTGGCGGGCGTCGCCGTCGCGGCCGTCGAGCAGCAGCTTGGGCAGGTCGCCCGACAGGCACGCCGACAGCGCGATGAGCCCTTCGTGATACTTCTCCAGCAGCGCATAGTCCACGCGCGGGCGGTAATAATAGCCGCGCAGGAAGCCCTCGCTGACGAGGCGGGAGAGGTTTTTGTAGCCCGTCTGGTTCTCGCACAGCAAAATCAGGTGGCTGTAGTCGCGGGTCAGGCTGGTCTTGTCGTCCATGTTCGGGCAGACGTAGACCTCGCAGCCGATCACCGGATGGATGCCCGCCGCCTTCGCCGCGCGGTAGAAGTCGACGACGCCATACATCACGCCGTGGTCGGTGACGGCGCAGGCGTCCATGCCCAGCGCCTTGATCCGCTCGATCAGCGGCCCGATGCGGCAGGTGCCGTCGAGCAGGCTGTATTCCGTGTGCAGGTGCAGATGTGCAAACATAGCTTCCCTCGATACTGTATCTGTCCTCCGGCGCCGGGCTGCGCGCCCAGCGCCGGCGCTCGTTCCGCGCCCGCCTGACGGCGATTATGTAGCGCCCGGCGCGCGCCGGGCGCGTCCAACCGGCGCGCTCAGCGCAGCGTCGTGGCGTTGCGCACGATCTCGTTGATCTCCCCGCCGAGCTGTTCGGCGTTCTCGCCCGCGCGCAGGCGGTCGGAGATGTCGAACACGCGGTCGACGTCCTCGCCCTCCGCGGTCACGGCAACCGTCTGGATGGACGGATCCGCCTCCATGACCTCGGCGGCGACCATCTCGCGGATGCGCTCGGTCATCTCGCCCTGATAC
>CALVPU010000056.1 GCA_944353735.1 uncultured Eubacteriales bacterium
AGCAGTCCATCAGCGGCAAGCGCCACATCGGCTCGCCCGCGCGCTGTGCTGCCTCCGCGAAGCGCGCCGCCAGCGGTTCCGCGTTGCTGAACCAGCCGCCGACCTCGTCGCCCAGCGCCGCGTGGCAGCCGTTGGTCAGCGTCGCCAGATCGATCACCGTCCGCGCGCCCAGCCGCTGCGCATAGGCCAGCGCGTCGCACAGCACCAGCCGGCCCTCGGCGTCGGCGTTGTAGATCTCCACCGTCTGTCCCGACAGCGTGGCGATCACGTCGCCCATGCGCGTGGCGCTCGCCCCGATGGCGTTCTCGACCAGCGGCAGCACCGCGATCAGAGGCGTTGCGCCGTCCGTCATCGCCGCATACTCGACCAGTTCCGCCGCGCTCGCCGCGCCGCACATGTCGAACTTCATCCCCTCCATGGAACGGATGTCCTTGAGATGGATGCCGCCCGCATCGAACATCACGCCCTTGCCGACCAAGCCAACCGGCGGCTGCGCACAGTCCGCGGGACGGTATTCCAGCACGACGAGCTTCGCCTCGCGCGGGCAGGCGGCATTCACGGCGAGGATGCCGCCGCAGCCCAGCGCGCGCAGCTCCGCATCGCCGAGCACGCGCACGCCCAGCCCGCGCGCCGCCGCCATGTCGGACAGGTAGCGCGCCATCGCCTTCGCGCCGAGCAGATTTGCCGGCAGGTTGCCCAGCGTCCGCGCCCGCGACTCGCACAGCGCAAACAGCCAGCCGCGCCGCGCCGCGTCCGCGACGTCGGCACCGCATTCCAGCACAAGCTCCGCGCCGCCAAAGTCGGCGAAGGCGTCGATCCCGCCGAACAGCCCTTCGCCGTCCGCCTCCGCGCGCCCGCCCATCGCCGGCGTCGTGCGCGCGCGCAGCGTCCCCTGACCGCCGCAGGCCGCCGCGGGTTCCTCGCCGCGCGTCTCCTGCGCCAGCCGCGCGCGCACCGCCGCGCGCGAGACGCGGTAGGCGCCGTGGAAATAGGCGCGAACCGCCTGCCATGCCAGTTCCGCCAGCGCGTCCGCGCCGCCCTCGAGCCGTATCCGGCAGCGCTCGCGCCGCATGCCCAGCCGCGCCGCCTCGGCGAGCGTGCGCGCAATCGGATCGCCCGCATGCAGCACGGCGTCCGCCTCGCGCGCGCTGCCGCCGGCGTCTTGCGCCGCGGTCCATGAGACGGCCTTCCCCCGCCCTTCGGCGGGGGAAGCGATGTTCAGCCTCACTTTGCACCTCCGACGAGCGCCTGACCGTACGCTTCCGCGTAGTCCGCCATCAGCTTCTTCGCCAGCGACCAGGAGTTGACCAGCGGGTGCATCATCAGCGCCTCGACGGCCTTCTGCGCGCAGTTGTCGCGCACGGCCTCGACGGTCAGGCGCTCATAGCGCTTGATGAGGCGGATGTACAGTTCGCACATCTCGGGCACGGACGCCTGTTTGACCGGTTCGATGCCGCGCTCGGAGACATTGCAGGTAACCTCGACGACGTCGTCGTCGCGCAGGAACGGCAGGCTGCCGTTGTTGAGCACGGACAGCACCAGCGTGCGGCCCGCGGCGCTCTGCATCCCCTCGATGCAGTCGAGCATCACGCCCGCATAGCCCATGCCCTCCGGCACCGGCAGCGAGCCCTTCTCCAGCATCGGGCGGTTCGCCGAGCCGGACTCAATGCTCATGTAGGAATTCTCGCGCAGCTGCATGTAGTACAGGAACACCTGCAACGCGCCTTCGGGATCGGCGTCGATGTCCATCTCGCCGAGCTCCTTCATCATCAGCTGATTGACGCGCTCAATCGTCTGACCGCGGGTGGCGTCGGACTTTTCGATGTTCGCCAGCGCGCGCTCGCGGTGGTAGTAGTAGTAGAGGTACTCGTTGGGCAGCATGCCGGTATCGCGGATGACGTCGCGGTCGAAGATCTCCAGCTCCTGAATGCTCGAGAGGAAGTCGTCGTCGGCGATGAGCTTCGGCAAAATCTCCTCGCCGCGCACCTGCACGCTGCGGATCCAGGACAGGTGGTTGAGGCCGAAGAACTCCACGTACAGCTCCTCTTCCGTCACGCCCAGCTTCTGCGCCATGCGGTACTTCATGCTGCTGGGCGCGTCGCAGATGCCGATCACGCGGTGGAAGCCCGCGGCGTGCAGCGCCTGCGTGACCAGGCCGGACGGGTTGGTGAAGTTGAACACCCACGCGTTGGGCGCGTACTGGTCGATCATGCGGCAGTAGTCCATCAGCACGGGAATCGTGCGCACCGCCATGGAGAAGCCGCCGACGCCGGTGGTCTCCTGCCCGATGACGCCATTCTTGAGCGCCACGGTCTCGTCGATGACGCGCGAGTGGTCGCCGCCGACGCGAAGCGTGGTGACGATATAGTCCATGCCGCGAATCGCCTCGACCGGGTCGGTCACATAGCGGACGACCAGGTCCTTGCCCTCGCGCGCGACCACGTGATTGCACAGTTTGGCGATGACCTCCAGCTTCTCGCGGCTGATGTCATAGAGCACCACGGTGTCGATGTTGAGCTTTTTGTAGCGCTTGAGCAACCCGTTGATGAAGATGACCGTGCGCACGCCCGCGCCGCCGATGACGCCAATTTTCATAGCATTGCCTCCTTACAGCTCTTGTCCGCTTTTCGCAGCCGTCTCATTTGTGTTCGCGAAACCACTTATCCAGCGCCGCGCGGTCCGGAAAGCCGGTATTGCCGCCGAGCTTCGTGACCGACATCGCCCCGCAGGCGTTGCCGCAGCGCAGGCTGTCGAGCAGGTCCCTGCCGCTCAGATAGCCGTAGATGAAGCCGGCATTGAACGAATCCCCCGCGCCGGTGGTGTCCACCGCGGTCACGCGGTATGCCGGCGCGAACTGGATCTCGCCGCAGCGAACCGCCATTGCGCCGCGGCTGCCGAGCTTGACCACCGCCATGCCGGCGTGCTCCGCCAGCTTGCGCGCGCCTGCCTCCGCCGTATCGCAGCGGGTGTAGTGCAGGCACTCGGTCTCGTTCATGAACAGCACGTCGACCATCGGCATCAGGTCGTAGATGCCCTCGTACCACTCGCCGGAGACGTCCCAGCCCGCGTCGAGCGATACGGTCACGTCGCCGAGCGCGCGCACGCGCTCGAGCACGCGCATGTACTCCTCGTGGTTTGAGCGCCCGGCATAGCCGGTCACGTGCACGTGGCGCGCCTGCGCCACGCCGTCGAGGTCCATCTTGCACAGCGTGATGCCCTCGTTCGTGCCGCGATAGGTCAAAAAGCAGCGATCGCGCTCATTGGTGAAGCTGATTGAAATGCCGGTCCGCTTCGACGCGTCGGTCGCGAGCGGCTCGTCGTCGACGCCGGTCTCGCGAAAGACGTGGCGAATATATGCGCCGTACATGTCGTTTCCGACGCCGCCCTGAAACGCCGGCCTGAGGCCGAGCTTCGCCAGCCCCAGCGCGAACAGCGCCGCGCCGCCGCCGACAAACGTCTCCATCGTCGGCACTTCCTCCTCGACGCCCGGCGCGGGCAGGCGGTCGACGCCCGGGACGACGAGATCGATGTTGACATCGCCGTAGACATAGGCATCCCATCTCTTCTGCATGTGCAATCCTCCTGTTCGCAAAAAGGGCTCCGACTGCATTCCAAATCGGTCTGACAGCCGGAGTCGTGTTTCGCGCGCCCTCAGGCGCACGCTGGATTAACCCTTGATCGCGCCGATGAGCGTGCCCTTGGCGAAGTACTTCTGCACGAACGGGTACACGCACAGGATCGGGACGGTGGTGATGACGACCGCCGCCATCTTCAGGGAGTCGCTCGTGACGGTGTTCTGGCTGGCCGCGATGGCGTCGGCGACGTTGGTGATCTGCTGGCTGGCAGACATCGCGCGCGCCAGCATCTGCTGCAGCACCGTCTGCACCGGCCACAGCGCGTCGCTGGTCATGTAGAACGCGCCGGCGAACCAGTCGTTCCAGAGGTTAACGGCGGTGTACAGTCCAACGACCGCCAGCACCGGCTTGCTCAGCGGAATCATGATGCGGAAGTAGATGCCGAAGTATCCGCAGCCGTCGAGCTTCGCCGCTTCCTGCAGCGCATAGGGAATGCCGTCAAAGAACGAGCGCATCATGATCAGGTAGGTAACGCTGACCAGACTCGGAATGACCAGCACCCAGAAGGTGTCCAGCATGCCCAACTCGTTGTACTGGATGTACGTCGGGATCGTGCCGCCGCCGAAGAGCATCGTGAAGGTGATGAGGAACGTGATGATCTTGCGGCCCGGAAGCTCGGTCTGGTTGAGCGCGAACGCCGCGAACGAGGTGAAGATCAGGCTCATCAGCGTGCCGATGAGGGTGCGGGCGATGGTGATCTTGTAGGCGTTGATGATCGAGCCGTCCTGGAAGACCTCACCGTAGTTTTCCAATGTAAAGACTCGCGGCCAGAACCAGACGCCGCCGCGCGCCGCGTCCTTGCCATCGTTGAACGACAGAGCCAAAACGTTCAGGCAGGGCAACAGGATCACCAGACAGAGCGTGATGACCACGACGTATGTGACGATGCTCACCGCCTTATCCGCGGCGCTGGTCTTGATTCTACCGCTTCCTCGCATTTTCTCCATAATTATCCCTTCCCAAACGTTCAATCTCTGCCCGGTTTCCCGCCGCCCAGCCCCGCTGGGCCGGGCGGCAGGTCGGGGATCTCAAAGGATTACTTGTAGAAGCACACGGCGTCCGGATCCGCTTCGTAGACTTCCTTCACGTACTGCTCGAAGCGCTCGATGCCGGCGGACTTGAGCTGCGCGCGGAAGGACTCGATGATCGCGGTGACCTCTTCATCGCTGCTGGCGAAGCAGGCCTGGACGAGGGTCTCGTTGTAGTTGAGCAGGTCCATCTGCACCTTGACGTCGGCGAGCTCATCCACGGACAGGTAGGCGGAAGCCTGCAGGCCGGTGACGAGGCGCTTCTCGACGGGGTACTCCTCGGCGATCTCGACGGAGCGCGCGAAGGTCGTGCTGGCGGACGCGCCCGGACGGGACTCGCCGTAGTTGACGGTGTTGTCGCGGTCGGTGAGCATGAACTCGAAGAAGTAGTTGCCCGAGCCGCCGAACGCAGCGCCGATCTGGTTAATCATGTAGTCCTCGTCGCCCACGTTGATGTGCTCCAGCGCTTCCTCGGTCAGGCGCGGATTGCCGTCGACCATCTCATAGGAGAGGCCCTCGACGCCGTACTGCGCGATCATCTGGCCTTCCTTGGTGGACAGCCAGTCGAAGAAGGCGAAGATCTCCTCGGGGTTCTCGGCCTCGGAAGAGATGGCCCAGCAGCCGCGGCCGGACTTGCCGGAGACGACCTCGGCATTGGAGCCGGTGCGGTCGTTCAGCGGTCCAAGCGGGACCCAGTCTTCGCTGCCGTAGATGATCTCCTCGTAGTTGTGGACGTCGGCGATGATGGCGGAATTCTTCGTCTTGGAGACTTCCTCAGCGCGGGTGGCGTCCATGGTGAAGAACTCGGGGTTGATCAGGTTCTCAGCCAGCAGCTTGCGCACGAAGTTGATCTTCTCGTAGACGTAGTCGGTCTCCGCCTCGTGCAGCACGTTGCCGTTCTCATCGATGTTGTAGACGTCGCCCTTGTCCTTCACGCCCCAGTTGAAGCCGGTGGTGATGTAGTTCAGCGCGTCGACGGAGCCGCCCCAGTACTTCGGGCCGAGCGGATAGACGGGGTTGCCGTTGTCGTCGGTGAAGCCGCCGTCGCGGATGGCGACGAGCAGGTTATAGAAGTCGTCCATCGTGTTGATCGTGGTCGGGTCGATGCCCAGCTCGTCCACGATGCGCTTCTGGATGTACATGCCGCCCACGTACTCCTCCTCCGGGATGTACTGGAGGGAAGTGTCGGTGGTGGGGATGTTCAGCTGCATCAGGTAGACGCCGTCGAGGTCATCGCGGAAGGTGATGTTGTTGTAGGCGTCGTCCGGCAGATAGCCTTCCTCCATGTACTTGACGTACACCTGAGAGTTGGCCATGTACTCGGAGACGTCCGCGAACATGCCTTCCTGAGCGGCCTTGAGCAGGATCGGGAACTCCGGACGGGTGGAGTTGTCCAGATAGCTGACGATGACGTCCGGGATGTTGCCGGCAGCCAGCTGGGACGCCAGAACGGTCGCGTCGCTGTCGCCCGGGGTGTAGCGGACTTCCAGCTTGATGCCGGTCAGCTCGGTGATCTTCTGCATGGTGGGAGTCGCGTTGAAGTCGTCCGGCAGCGTGTAGCCGATGTCGTCAACGTAGGCCTGCACGACGATCGTGCGGTCGGCGATAAAGCTGTCGGGCTGCTCTTCCGCCATCGCGGGGACGCACACCAGCAGCATCATCGCTGCGAGCACAGCCGCCAGAAAGCGCTTGGTACTCTTCATGTCTCTTCCTCCATTCTAATTTGGGTCTTCCTCTATGAAGTGGCTCCGCAGAGCCCGACTTCCATTTGCGTTACCAGAGACCGACTTCCGTGAACTTCTTGCTCAGCGCGTTCGTCGTCACGACGAGGAACAGGCCGACCAGACCCTGAATCAGGCCGATTGCGGAAGCGTAGCCGAACTGCGCCTGCTGCAGACCGACGCGGACGACGTACACGTCCAGCGTGTCCGCCACGGACATGTTGCCCGGCGTGCGCAGCAGCCACATCTGCTCAAAGCCCGAGGAGAGCAGGCCGCCGACGCCCATGATGAACAGCAGACCGATCGTGGGGCGGATACCCGGCAGCGTGACGTGCCAGACCTGACCCAGGCGGTTGCAGCCGTCCATCGACGCCGCTTCGTACAATTCCTGATCGACGCTGCTGATCGCCGCCAGATAGATGATCGAATCCCAGCCGATGTTGCGCCAGATGTCCATGCCGAACAGGATCTCGTGGAACGCGCTCGCCTGCATCAGCCAGAAGGTGCTGCCGTCGCCGCCCAGACCAGCGATGACCTGATTGAGCACGCCGGTGTTCGGCGCGAGGATGCGCTGCATCATGGTGACGATGATGACCGACGACAGGAAGTGCGGCAGGTAGGTGATCGTCTGCGTCACCCGCTTGAACTTCGGCGCGCGGATCTCGTTGAGCAGCAGCGCCAGAATGATCGCGAACGGGAACTCCAGAATGCACTTGATGAAGCCGATGTGCAGCGTGTTGAGGATCAGGCGCCAGCAGTCATACGAGTTGAAGAACATCTCGAAGTACCGCATGCCAACCCACGGACTGCCCCAGATGCCGAGGCGGAAGGAGTAATCCTTAAACGCCAGCACGTTGCCCGCGATCGGGACGTAGCAGATCAGGATGTAGTACACGATGGCCGGCACCAGCAGCAGGTACAGCGGCCAGCAGTTGAGCATCCGCCGCCATAGCGGCTCGTACTCGACGGTGATTCCAGTGACGGTGCTTCTCTTCTTCTTCATACGCCTTACCCCATTCTCAGCCTTCGTCTCGTTTCTGCCTTGGATGTTGAATCCACGGATCGTCGACGACGATGCCGTGTTCCAGCCGCTCATAGGTCTGGAAGCCTTCCGTGTCCCCCTCCTGGAAGGTGAACAGCCGGCAGCCGCGCGGATAATCCTGCGCGCCATAGGTGTTGAACCCCGTCGCGCGACCATAGCCCAGCGCGATGCCGTACAGCCGGCCCCAGTAGTCGTTGACGTGATCGTGTCCCACGAACACGCCCTTGGTATGCCCCGCCTCCAACATGGCGGTGAAGAAGCCGGAATTGACCGGCGGCGCGCCGATGCCGTCCCGCTTCGTGCCGTAGCAGATCTCGTAGTTCCAGACCTCGGCGTGTTCCGGCAGCGCCATGTGCATGAACACCATGCTCGAGAAGCGCTCCAGCCGCCGCGCGTAATCGGCGATCATGGCGGTGTACCAGTCGATCTGCCGCCGCGTCACCCAGCCGTAGCCGGGCACGTCCGCGATCGGGCTGTATCCGCCGGAATCCATGCCCACGATCAGCCATTCGGGCGTCCCGTCGCGCGCGCACAGTTCAAGCGCGCAGTTGCCCACGCCGTCGCCCGACGCGGGATCGTGGCAGGACATGCAGCCGGGCAGCGCGGTCACCCGCGAAAACAGTTCCTCACGGTTGCTGGCGAACTCGACGTCGTGGTTGCCGAACACGAATCCCCAGGGGATTCCGGATTCGAGCACCGGCGCGAGCGCCTTTTCGAGATAGTCGAGGTTGCGCTCGCCGTATACCGTGTCGCCCGTAGTCATGATGAAGTCCGGCGATTCCGCGCAAATCAGCTCGCGCATGAGCGCCGTCGTGCGGTGGTCCAATTCATTGTCGTCGGTAAAGTGGATGTCCGTCAATTGCATCAACTTAAAGCCGCCGTCAGAACGAAAGTACAGTTTTTTCTCCATCGTCCTCATTCCATGCCAATCAAATGGACAATTTGTCGATTCACTTATTGTTATATTAACAACATACCCGCCATTTTACAATGGATTAAACCGAGATTTGCGTGTGGACTTTTTTTCATTTCACTTGAATGCGCTGGAAACGCGCGCCCGCACGCACTATACTTATGCCGTCGCCGCAGTTGCCGCGGCGTTACCGCCCGGCGGCGCGCGCCGTCCGGAGCACAGAGAGGTGTTACCATGAAAGAACTCTACCGGGTCGCGGGTACGGTCAACCGCGATTTCGTCGGGCAGATCACCTACACGGTCTGCCTCGAAAAGCCCTTACGGGAACTGGACATCCAGTTCACTTTCGACAAGCAGCGCTTTGCGGAGGCGGACATCACCCCTGAGCTGCTGCGCGACACGGCACAGACGCTGCGCGAGCAATACGGTCAGGAATTGTCCGACGAAGCGCTGCGCCGCGCCATCCTCGGCGAGATGAAGACCGAGATCCACACGCTGGCGACCATCGACGGCGAATTCATCGGCTGCGTGCACAAGCAGCTGACCGACCGGCACATGCACTACGCCTGGCCCGAGGCGTCCGAGGGCTGCATCCCCCGCGAGACGTTCTCCGGCGTGCTGAAGGTCACGGTGCTGGTGTTCAACGTCATCAAGGACGACACGCACTACGCGCTGACCGTGCGCGGCAAATGAGGAGGATCGCCATGCTCAAGCGATATGAACTGCACAACCACACCACCCAGTCCGACGCCTCCATCACCTGCGCCGAGCTGGTCGACCTCATGGTGCGCGACCGCGTGGACGTGTTCGCGCTGACCGACCACAACACCATCTCCGGTCACCGCATCGTCAAGGCGCTGCTCGAGGAAAAAAAGCCGCCCATCCAGTGCGTCTATGGCATGGAGTACACGACCTATTACGGTCACATCCTCTGCCTCAACCTCGACCGCTACGTGCCGTGGGATTCGATCGACCGCAATTGTCCGGAGAAGCTGTTTCGCGCCTGCCGCGCCGCCGGCGCGCTCGCGGGCATCGCGCACCCGTTTTCCTACGGCGCGCCGTTCGCGCGCGGCTGCCGCTTCGACATGACGGTGACCGACTTTTCGCAGGTGGACTTCATTGAAGTGTTCAACAACCCTGAGCCGCTGCATGAGGTCAACGAGCGCGGCCTGAACTGGTGGCAGTCGCTGGTGCTGCGCGGCGAACGGCTCGCCGCCACCAGCGGCATGGACCTGCACGGCGCGTGGGACATGTCGATGAACTTCGCCACCTACTGCGAGGGCGAGCCCGGCGGCGACCCGGCGGCGGAGCTGGCGCGCGCGATCCGCAATCAGCGCACGTGGCTTTCCAAGGGACTTGCGCTGCGCGCCGCGCGCACCGACGGCGGCGTCCGCTTCCACCTGGAGGGCGTCCACAAGCCCGGCTTCGTCCCCGGCAAGCGCTATTGGCTGGCGCTGACCGGCAGCGACGGCACGCGCACATGGGACATTACCGCTGGCGAGCGCACGCTCTCCGATCGGGAACTGGGCGACGCGCCGGTTCTCATTCCCAAATTGTACAGCGATTCAGCGGACATCGAGCACCTCATCTGCATCGCGCCGGTCCTGCGCCGAACGTGAGCGCCGTGCAGAAGCCATCCGCCCCTGCGCGCGGGCGCGGCAAACGGTCGAGGGCATAACGACGGGCGTCATCATCGACAGCGTTCACCCCTGCGCACTGGCGCGGAGATTCGGGAAATGGATTTCAGCGCCGCGCTTGGCGTCCTATCCGCGCGAAAGCGCTCGAAGTCACAGGCATTCGATGGCGCACAGACAGTCCCCGCACGCGCGAGCGCGGCGGTGCGCGCGATTGCGGCGCGACGCGCGCAAGAGCCGTTTCAGCTGCGCCGCCCACGGAAACAATCCCCGCGCTGCGCCTGCCCCTTCCGCGCCGCCTGCCCGCACTCTCGATCTGCGCTTTCCCACAGCGCAAAAGGCTTCCACCTGCATGGGCGGAAGCCTTTTGGTTTTATGCGCGCCTTCCCCGTTCAGTCTGCCAACCGCGCGCGGGCATCGGCACATCTGGGGCTGTTTTGCGCGATTATCTACGGGCGTTCAGTCCGCCAGCTGCGCGCGGGCGTCGGCGATTTGGCGCGCGACGGCGGAGGGCGCGGGACCACCGGGCAGACTGCGCCGCTCGACGCAGTTGAGCAGGTCGATCGCCGCGTAGACGCCCTCGTCGAACGCCGGCGACACGGCGCGGTACGCCTCCAGCGGCAGCGCCTCCAGCGTCGTGCCCCGCTCGATGCACGTCCTGACAAGCTGACCCGTGATGCCGTAAGCGTCGCGGAAGGGAACGCCCTTGCCGACCAGATAGTCCGCGCAGTCGGTAGCGTTGATGAAGCCGGCAGCGGCGGCGGCGCGCATGTTGCCGGCATGGAACGTCGCCGTGCGCACCATCGGTTCGAGCACCTCAAGGCACAGCTGCGCCGTGTCCAGCGCGTCAAACAGCGCCTCCTTGTCCTCCTGCATGTCCTTGTTGTACGCCAGCGGCAGCGCCTTCATCGCCGTGAGCAGCGCCATCAGGTCGCCGTATACGCGACCGGTCTTGCCGCGCACCAGCTCGGTGAGGTCGGGATTTTTCTTCTGCGGCATGATCGACGAACCGGTAGAGAAGCGGTCGTCCAGCGTGACAAAGCGAAACTCCCAGCTGCACCACAGGCAGATCTCCTCGCTGAAGCGCGACAGGTGCATCATCAGAATCGAGAGATCTGCCAACAGCTCCAGCGCGAAATCGCGGTCGGAGACGCCGTCGATGCTGTTGGCGGTGACGCCGCCGAAGCCGAGCAGCTCGCACACGCGCTGCCGGTCGAGCGGATAGGTCGTGCCCGCCAGCGCGCCGGAGCCGAGCGGCATCACCCGCGTGCGGCGCCTGCAGTCGCGCAGGCGGTCGATATCGCGCAGCAGCATCTGCACGTATGCCATCAGTTCGTGCGCCAGCGTCACCGGCTGCGCCCGCTGCAGGTGCGTGTAGCCGGGCATGACGTCGTGCAGGTGCGCTTCCGCAACGTCGCACAGCGCAGCAGCGAGCGCCTTCGCGCGCGCCACCAGCGCGTCGATCTGGTCGGACAGGTACATGCGAATGTCCAGCGCGACCTGATCGTTGCGGCTGCGCCCGGTGTGCAGCTTCTTGCCGGCGTCGCCGATGCGGCGCGTCAGTTCGCCCTCGACGAACGTGTGGATGTCTTCGCAGGTCATGTCGATTTCCAGCGCGCCGGACTCGAGGTCGGCGAGTATGCCCTGCAGTCCCGCGACGATCTTCGCGCTGTCCGCGGCGCTCACCACGCCGGTCTCGCCGAGCATCGTCGCGTGGGCAATCGAGCCGAGAATGTCCTGCTTCGCCATGCGCGAATCAAAGCCGATCGACGCGTTCAGCGCGTTGAGCCGCTCGTCCACTTCGCCGCTCATGCGGCCTGCCCAGAGTTTCATCGCAAATCGCTCCCTTCAAAAGGACGTCTGAAGTTTTTTGAACGGCGCGGCGGTTTTCATCCCGCCCTTCCGTCTCAAAAGGGGAGCTTTCCGCGATGAAAAGCTCCCCCCGAATGATTGTCCGCAATTCCCGGCGATTCCGCGCTTATTCCAGACCGTTCTTCGCCTTCATCTTGGCGTAGACCTTCGTCGGCAGGCCGAACAGCGCGATGAAGCCGGCGGAATCGGCCTGGTTGTAGACGTCGTCCTCCTCGAACGTGGCGATCTCGGGATCGTACAGCGAGTAGGGACTGGTCATGCCGGCGCCGATGATGTTGCCCTTGTAGAGCTTGAGCTTGACCGTGCCGGTGACGGTCTTCTGCGTCTCGGTGCAGAACGCGCTCATCGCCTCGCGCAGCGGCGAATACCACTGACCGTTGTAGACGAGGTCGGCGAACTCCAGCGCCATGCGCTGCTTGTAGTGCATCGTGTACTTGTCCAGACACAGCTGCTCGAGCATCTCGTGCGCGGTGTAGAGGATCGTTCCGCCGGGCGTCTCGTACACGCCGCGGCACTTCATGCCCACCAGACGGTTCTCGACGATGTCGATGATGCCGACGCCGTGCTTGC
>CALVPU010000057.1 GCA_944353735.1 uncultured Eubacteriales bacterium
CCCATGCCGCACACCCGCGCATGGTCGGGGATGCCATTGCGGGCGTGAGGAGCGAAGGGAATTTCAGCATCCCGATCGGCGGGCGAACCTTCCATCGCAGGGGCGCGGGGCGATTGACCATGCCGCGCACCTGCGGTGTCGGGGATGCCATTGTGGACGCGAGGGAAGGGGTCGACGGATTTCGTCATCCCGCCCGGCGGGCGAACCTTCTATCGCAGGGGCGCGGGGCGATTGCCCATGCCGCGCACCTGCGCATAGTCGAGAATGCCATTGCGGACGCGAGGGAAGGGTTCGACGGATTTCAGCATCCCGATCGGCGGCGCGCAGGCGCAAGCGTCCGCAACCGGTTGATGCGGCGCGCTTGCCGCCGGCGCGGTGTTCGCCGCGAAATGCGCTTGCAGCGCGGGATGCGTGCGGTTTTCGCCGCGGAATGCGCTTGCGGCGCGGGATGCGTGCGGTTTCCGTCCGTAACCCGCCGCCTTCGGCGCAGGAACCTTGGAAGACAGACAGGGCGCAGAGAACGCGAACGTTCTCTGCGCCGATTGCTGTTCCGACAGGAATGCCGAGGGGAATGCCGCGGTCCAACCCTGCGCGCCGCTTTGGCGGTCAGGCTTGATCGAGCGCGACGCTGCGGAAACGGATGGCGTCGTTGGAAAAGGCGCGGAGCGCACGGGATTTGTGCTCGCCGCGCCGAAGGCGTTTTGCCGGCGCGCTTGCTGCGGAAGCGCTGGCGGCGGGTTGCCGCACGCCTCGCTGCGCCGGCTCGGGCCCGCGCCGCTTTGCCGGTCAGGCTTGATCGAGCGCGCGGAGGGCGTTGCGGGGCCAGCGGCTGTCCTTGAGGAGGGCGCGACCGACGCCGATGAGATCCGCCGCGCCTTCGCGCAGCAGGCGCTCGGCAGCGGCGGCATCCACGATGCCGCCGGTCAGCAGTACCGGCAGCGACGCCTGCCGCTTTGCCGCGGCGCTCAGCTCGCTGAAATAGCCCTGTTCCTTGCAGCGCGGGTTGACGTAGCCGCAAAAGCCGCCGGAGATGTCCAGCAGGTCGATCCCCGCACGCTCGAGCACCGCCGCCGCGGCGGCGGCGTCCTCGACGGTCGCGCCGCCGTCCATGTAGTCGCACGCGCCCAGCCGCAGCGCGATGGGGAAGGCGCCGCCCACCGCCGCGCGCACGGCGGCGATCACCTCGCGGTGGATGCGCAGCCGGTTTTCCAGCGTCCCGCCGTACTCGTCCTCGCGGCGGTTGGTCAGCGGCGAATAGAACTGGTTGAGCAGGTAGCCGTGGGCGGAGCGGATCTCCACGCCGTCGAAGCCCGCGCGCGCGATCCGCGCCGCCGCCGCCGCGAACGCTTCCACCACGGCGGCGATGTCCGCGCGGGTCATCGCCCGCGGCAGGTTCTCCGGCAGCCTCGGCGAGGGCACGGCGCAGGGCGCGATCGGCGCTTCGCCGGTCACGGACGCCTTTGCCACCGCACCGGCGTGGTTGATCTGCGCGAACGCCTTCGCGCCGCCCTCGTGAATCGTCTCGGCGAGGCGCTTGAGGCCGTCGGGATCGCAGTCCGGCGCGGCGGAGAGCTGCCGCGGGCTCGCCTTGCCGTCCATGCGCACGTAGCAGTGTTCCGCGATGACGAGGCCGATGGCGCCGTCGCGCGTCTTTTCGGCGTAATGGCGCAGCAGCGCCTCGCTCACGGCGCCGCCGTCGCTCGTCTCCGTCGCCAGCGGCGGCATGACGATGCGGTTCTTCAGCGCGATTCTGCCGGCGCGAAGCGGCGCGTTCAACAGGCTCATGGTCGTCCCTCCTCGATGATCAATAGACGGCGTTGAAGTAGACCAGCTCCTCCTTCGGGGGCTGGGCGGGCTCGATCGCGCGGGCGATGAGGATGATGCCGTCGCGGTTGTGCAGGGCGCTGAAGCCCGCCTCAACCTTGGCGGTGAGCGTGATCCACGCATTCTCCTCGGGCAGCGGTCCGTCGACCTTGCACAGGTAGCCGATGCCGCCGATGTCGTCCACGCAGCAGGTCATGGCGTGGCGCCCGAACACGAAGCACTTCTTGGGCATGTTTCGCATGCGGAAGGCGCGGCCCTTGACGCGAATCGTCCTGCCGTCGTAGCGGTCGGCGTGCTCGAGGGCGTCCAGGTAGAAGATGCCGAACTGCGCGTCCTCGATCTCGATGACCGGCGCGGAGACGTCGTAGGGCAGGTCTTCGGCGCTGACGCCGTCGTCCATGGTGCCATCGGTGTTCTCAAAGAAGATGCGCGCGGTGTTGTTCATGGCGAGCACGGTGCGGCGGTAGAGGCCCTTGGTCGTCTCCGGCATGCAGCGGTTGAAGATTACCAGATCCGCCTCCTGCAGCCCGTCCGCCATGAACTTGCGCATGTTCTTGAGGTACAGCTCAAACGTGTTCGCATCCACCAGCGCGATGATCTGCGCCAGCTCCCAGTCCTCGGGCTTTTTCGCGTCTTTCAGCGTCTCCAGCAGCCACGTGCTGTTGTACTCGATGAGCACGCGCTCGGGACGGTATTCCTCGTCCAGCGCCGTGAAGCGCGTCATGTCGTCCGCCTCGTCCAGATTGACGAGCACCGTGTTCGACTTCTTCAGCAGCGAGGGATCGTATTCCTCCTCGCCCTCCTCGCAGCACAGCAGCAGCGTGCGCTCGCCCTCGGAAAAGCCCTCGTCGGCGAGCATCTCGGAGATGAACTTCGTCTTGCCGCTGTCGAGAAATCCCGTGATGATGTAAACCGGTACGCCCATAGCTTGCATTGCTCCTTTAAAATCGGGGATGCCGCGCGCGGCATCCCCGCCATTTGTCCCGTCAGACGCCGAAGAGCGCCCTCAGCGCAGGCTCGTTGATCTTCACGCCGATCACGCACAGCCGCCCGGTGTAGTCCGCCGCGCCATAGCGCAGGTCCGATTCGCCCGGCACGTAGTCGAAGTGCAGCCACTTGCCGTCCGTCAGCGGCACGATGCCCTTCGCGCGCAGGATCGCGCCAAAGCGCGCCTCGTCGTCCAGCGCGTCCAGCGCCGCGCGCACCTCGTCCTCCGTGAACTTCTTCGGCGTCTCCACGCCGATGTTCTCGAACACCTCGTCGGCGTCGTGACCGTGGTGATGATGGTGGCAGCAGCCGTGCCCATGCCCGTGATGGCACTCGTGCTCGCCATCGTGATCGTGGTGGCAGCACTCGTGCTCGCCGTCGTGATCGTGGTGGCAGCACTCGTGCTCGCCGCCGTGGTCGTGGTGGCAGCACTCGTGTTCGCCGTCGTGATCGTGGTGATGGCACTCGTGCTCGCCGTCGTGGTCGTGGCGATGGCACTCGTGCGCTTCCTCGCCGTCGAAGAGGTCGCCGACGGTCAGCAGGAAGTCGGGATGCTCGATGACGTCGAGCATCTTCTTCGCGTCCAGCTCGTCCCACGGCGTGGTGACGATGCGCGCGCGGGGGTTCTGCTCGCGCAGCAGCGCGACCGCCCGGTCGACGCGGTCCGGGGAAGCGGTCTGCGTGCGGCTGAGCACGATCGTCTCCGCGCTCCTGATCTGGTCGGAGAAGAACTCGCCGAAATTGTGCAGGTAGACGCGGCACTTGGAGACGTCCGCCACCGTGGCGCAGCCCGCCAGCTCGAGGCCGAGCGCCTCCGCCTCGTCGGCGACGACCCTGCGGATGTCCGACAGCTTGCCCACGCCGGAGGGCTCGATGAGAATGCGGTCGGGATGGTACGTTTCCATCAGTTCGCCCAGCGCCTTGGAGAAATCGCCCACCAGCGTGCAGCAGATGCAGCCGGAATTCAGCTCCGTCACCTGAATGCCCGAGTCCTTCATGAAGCCGCCGTCGATGCCGACCTCGCCGTACTCGTTCTCCAGCAGCACGACCTTCTCGCCGTCAAAGGCGCCGCCGAGCAGCTTCTTGATCAGCGTGGTCTTGCCCGCGCCGAGGAAACCGGAAATAATGTTGACCTTTGTCATATCGCATCACCTGTCGTATCGTCGTGATTGCCCTTCCGGGAAGAAGCGGAGCTGAGCGCATGCAGAAGCGCCGCCGAAAGCAGCGCGCCGATGAGCGCGCCGGCGGTGTCGATCAACATGTCCACCGGCGAACAGGTGCGCCCGCCGGGCAGCGTCTGGTGCAGCTCGTTTGCCACCGCCAGCAGCGCGCACGCCGCCAGCGTCCAGACGAACCACCGCCGCAGCCGCGCGCGCCCCAGCGCCATCGCCAGCAGAAATCCTTCCACCGCAAAGACGCCCATGTGCGCCGCCTTGCGCAGCAAAAACTCCAGCCGCGCGGCGTCCGCGCCGCGGTCGATCAGCCAGCCGAACAGCGCTTGCGTCAAGCCCGCGCTCAATGCGCCGGACTCCGTACCCGATTGTCCGGAAAAGAAAAAGAGCACACCGATCCACGCCGCCGCCAGCAGCCCGCAGAGCACGGCAGCCCTCCGGTCGCGTTCCTGCATCCGCTCAGCCTCCCGCAATTCCGACCGAAAGATTCGGAATTGCCAATACTATTATATCCAATTCGACGGATTTGTCATGTGAAAAGATCCAAAATCACGAAATAATAACATTCCGCCGATCATATCCCGCCGTCCAAGCCGCCGTGCCGCGAAAGGAAGCGCGCAAATACCCCACACGCACGCAGACAAACCTTCGCCCCACAGGTCCATAAAAAAACAGCGAATCCCGCCGCCGTCCGGCGGGATTCGCCCCGAATCGAAACGCAAGCTGCCCATCCTTCCCCCCCACGCGATGCGCGCCGCCGGGCGGATGATACCGTGGGCACATGGTTTGCAGCAGCGGGAATCCTTCCCCGGAATGCGCGCCGCAGACAGCCGTCAACGCCACGCTGGTCGGCGCGGCGAGAGGGGCCCCCTTCCCCCGCGACGCACAACGCAGATAACCCAAACGCACGCAGACAAACCCTCACCCCATACGCCCATAAAAAACAGCGAATCCCGCCGCCGTCCGGCGGGATTCGCCCCGAATCGAAACGCAAGCCGCCCATCCTTCCCCCACGCGATGCGCATGCGCATCGCGCGAAGTGGGATTCCAAAGGGACTCAGGCCCTTTGGCAGGGGGATCCAAGGGGGACAGCGTCCCCCTTGGCGTCTCTCCCCCTCGGACTTACAGGCGGTCGAAGTGGTAGACGGGCTTGTACTCGGCGACCCACTGGGTGACGGTGGCCTCGTAGGTCTCGGAGATCTTGGTGTCGAGCGCGGACTGCTCGATCTCGGCGCGGACGGACTCGAGGTCGACGGCGCCGGCGGGAATGTCGGACTCGTAGTAGATGATGTGGATGCCGTTCTGACCGTAGACGGGCTCGCTGATGCCGCCGATGGCGGAGATGGACATCGCGCCCTCCGTGAAGGCGGGATCCCAGGCGGTGGAGTTGGCGCTGACCGCGTAACCGTTGGAGGCGGTCGGCTCATTCTGCATGCCCGGGTCCTGGTTGTACTGCTCGATCAGGTCGGCAAAGGGCGTACCGGCATTGAAGGCGTCCACAACCTCCTCCGCCTTGGGCAGCAGCTCCGCGTACAGCGCGTCCAGCTCCTCCTCCACGGCGGCGATGTCCGCGCTGATCTCCTCCGCGGGCCGCGCCGGCTCCTCGGTCGGCTCCGGCTCAGCGGTCGCCTCCACGGTTTCCTCGACCGCTTCCGCGGTCGCCTCTGCGGTTTCCTCGGTCGCTTCCGCGGTTTCCGCGGTCGCTTCTGCGGTTTCCGCGGTCTCCTCGGCGGTTTCCGCGGTCGCCTCCGCGGTCTCCTCGACCGGCTCCTCCGTCGGGGCGGGAGTCGGGTCGGGCGCGGTCGCCTCCTCAAGCTCGGCGTTCAGGGTATCCAGCTCGCCCTGCAGCTCGTCGTAGCGCGCCGCCTGATCGTCATCGAAGCGGATTAGCACGTGCTTGACCGCGCGGTATCCCTCGGGATTCCAGACGATCGTATCGCCGTTGTTGCGGCTGTTGTTGTACGTGGCGTCGTCGGCGAAGGACGACTCCTGCTCGGCGACGAGCTCGTCAAACGCCGCCTGCACGTCCTCATCGGAGACGGTGATATCGTCGGTGACGTAGTCGTAGACCTGCTGGTTGACGTAGCTGGCGACGATGCTGTCCAGCAGCGCTTCCTGCGTGTAGCCGAGCGAGGCGAGGGCGTCGATGGCGCTCTGGCGAATCTCCTCCTCGGTGGCGTCCTCGCTGGAGAAGTAGGCGCTGATGCTGGAGATGTAGGTCTCGAGATTCGAGGCGGCCTGTTCCTCGAGGGTCGCCATGGTCTCGTCGTCGATCTGGTCCAGACCCAACTCCGCGGCCTTCATGTCCAGCACCACCTGACGCAGCAGCTCCTCGGCGATCTGCTGCTTGAGGGTGACGTCGTAGCCGTAATCGGCGAGCGAAATGCCGTAGGAATTGTAGTAGTTTTCCTCAAGCGGCTCGTACTGGGCGAGCACGTCGTCGAGGAAGATCACGCCGCCGTCGTACTCGACGATGACCTGCGCGTCGTAGTAGGGCTGGTAGAGCTCAACCTGCGCCTCCAGCTCGGCGATGCGGGCGTTGGCGGCGTCCAGCTCGGACTGGAGGTCGCCCTCCTCCGCCAGCGCCATCGCGCTGCAGAGCACGAGCGCCAGCACGAGGCTCAAAATTCTGCGAATCTTCATGTCGTTCCCTCCTGAAATTCGTTCCTACAGGGCAGAATCGCGGCGCGCGGCGCCGCATGCCCCTCGATTATAGCACACGCGCGGGAGCGAGACAAGATTATAGAAGGAAGTTTTAAATTTGTTCATAAGTTCGCATGTTTGCCGCCCGGGGCGCCCTTGCCGCGGAAGATCCACAGCTTGCTGAAGACGTAGTTGAGCACGATGACGACCACGTTGGAAAAGAGTTTGACGCCGTAGCGCCACAGATCCAGCGC
>CALVPU010000058.1 GCA_944353735.1 uncultured Eubacteriales bacterium
TACATCATTCACACAAGCAATACATACATCTCGTGACGGTCCCCTTCCTGCATGTAATCCTCCAGCCCGTGATTTTGTTAGCAACTTAAACTTTGAAGTAAGGTCAAGCACAGTTGCGATATGATCCGCAGGGTTTTGTATATTTTGAGTTAGAAACACCATTTTGGGAATTTGGGATGTAACAAGATTCCTAAAATCATCAACGATGTGCGTACCGGTTTTATAATATCCAGAGGGGAGGTGTAAAGCTTGCTCGCCTTTCGCTTGTACAATTATTGCACTCATCGCAAGTTCAACAGAAACTCCTGCCAATCCTATGGCAATAGCGTTTTCTGAGGCGGGTTCCCGCAGTTCATGTCGTTGAGGCAAACCTAAAGATGTAACCGCCATACTGATAGATTCTACACTCGCTTCAAGAAGTCTGATAGTATCTCGCTTTAAATACATCGGCATTGGTTTACATCCCTCTCTAAATATTCGTTTGAACTCTATTCTATAACAATATGTCGAAAAAGAAAAGTCGCCAATGGTAATTACCATTGGCGATTTTTCTCCTTTTGTCGGCATCACAACCACACCCTTACGGCAAAGCCGCCTTTGAAAAAGCAGGTGTTCGTGTAATGTCCATTTGGTGGAGCCGAGGAGAGTCGAACTCCTGTCCGAAGACCAGATTGACAGAGCTTCTCCGAGCGCAGTCTGTGTTTTGAAATTCCCGCCGCCGGACTCCCGCAGACAGGATTCCGGGTTTGGTAGCTTCATCAATTCCCACCGCCGGCAAAGCTTAGGACGGCTGGTTCCCTGCTTTTATGACGCCGCTGGCTTGCGCCGCAGGAGGCTCAAGGGCGACGATCGCGGATTAAGCCGCGAAAGCTACGGTATCGTAGTTGTCAGTTCATTTTTGTTCCCGTTGTTGGGCAGTACAGGGCTGCCGCTCGCTTCTCTGTCCCTCCGCATCCCCGTCGAAACCATTTACGGCCCCGTGTGGGTCAAGCCTTTTCGCGCAGGGAACGCTCGATGTCGCGCTTGGCGTCGCGCTTGACCATGTCGTCGCGCTTGTCGTAGAGCTTTTTGCCCTTGCACAGGGCGAGCTCAAGTTTCATTCGACCGTCCTTGAGATAGACCGATAGGGGAATCAGCGTCAAACCCTGCTGCATGACGCTCTGATGCGCCTTGCGGATTTCCGACTTATGCATCAGCAGGCGCTTCGGACGCAGGGGATCGGCATTGAAGTAGCTGCCCTTTTCGTAGGGGCTGATGTGCATGCCCATAGCGAACATCTCGCCGTCCTTGACGGCGGCGTAGGCGTCCTTGAGGTTGCACTTGCCCAGACGCAGGGACTTGACTTCCGTGCCCTTGAGCTCGATTCCAGCTTCCCAAGTTTCGAGGACAAAGTAGTCATGCCGCGCGCGACGGTTTTGCGCGATGATCTTCACGCCCTTTTGCGGCATGCTGCTGCCTCCTTCGATCAAACTCCATTTTCATTATAGCACGTTTTGCGCCGATTGTAAACGTCCGGACGATGTAAAATCAAAAAACTGCGTCCAAATTGCCCGCCGCGCTTGCCATAAAGCGGAAAACGCGGTATAATCGTAATGATATTGAGGGCCGCGTTGCGGCGAAACGGAGGACGATTTATGAGCACGGTACACGTTGTGGATCATCCGCTGATCCAGCACAAGCTGACGCTGATGCGCCAGAAGGACTGCGGCACCAAGGATTTCCGCCAGCTGCTGGAGGAGATCTCCATGCTGATGGGCTATGAGGTCACGCGGGAACTGCCGCTGACGGAGATCGAGATCGAGACGCCGATGGCGAAGTGCCGGTCAAAGATCATCGCCGGCAAGAAGCTCGGCGTGGTGCCGATTCTGCGCGCCGGATTGGGCATGGTCGACGGCATCCTCAACCTCGTGCCCACGGCGAAGGTCGGTCACATCGGCCTGTACCGCGATCCCGAGACGCACCTGCCGGTGGAGTACTACTGCAAGCTGCCCAAGGATGTCGCCGAGCGCGATCTGATCGTCGTGGATCCGATGCTGGCGACGGGCGGCTCTTCCGTGGCGGCGATCAACTTCATCAAGCAGCGCGGCTGCAAGTCGATCACGCTGATGTGCCTGGTTGGCTGTCCCGAGGGCGTGCGCGCCGTGCAGGAAGCGCATCCGGACGTGGACATCTACATTGCCGCCATCGACGGCTGTCTCAACGAGAACAAGTACATCGTGCCCGGTCTCGGCGATGCAGGCGATCGCCTGTACGGCACGAAGTAAGGCTCTGCCGGCAAACTTTTCACAGGAGGACACGCCATGCCGCAAATGCCTTCCGCGGGCCTGCGCGCGCGCGTCGCACTGGACCGCCATGGTTTTCGCACCACGCACGCGCTGGGACAGAATTTCCTGCTCGACGACGCGCTGCTGGCGCGGCTGCTGGACGACGCGGCGCTCGCGGCGGAGGACAACGTGTTGGAGATCGGACCCGGCGCGGGCGTGATGACGGCGTTGATGGCTGAGCGTGCGCGCCGCGTGCTGGCGGTCGAGGTCGACGAGCGGCTCGCGCCGGTGCTCGGGGACGTGCTCGCGCCCTGCGAAAACGCGACTGTCGTCTACGCCGATTTCCTCAAGTGCGACGTCGGTGCGCTGACAGCGCGCGCGTTCGGCGACGCGCCGTACCGCGTGGTCGCCAACCTGCCGTACTACATCACCGCCGACATCCTGCTGCGGCTGACGACCTGCGCGCGTCGACCGGCGTCCATCGCCATCATGGTCCAGCGCGAGGCGGCGGAGCGGCTTCTCGCGGAACCGGGCAGCAAGCAGTGGTGCGCGCTGGCGGCGACAGTGCGCTATTACGGCGCCGCGCGCGTGCTCGAGGCGGTGCCGGCGGCGGCGTTCAACCCGCCGCCGCACGTCGATTCCTGCTTTTTGCTCATCGAGCGCTATGCCAACCCGCCGGTGCGTCCTGCGAATGAAGCGCGCTTCCTGCGCGTCGTGCAGGCGGCATTCGCCATGCGGCGCAAGACGCTGGTCAACAATCTCAAGAGCGCCTTCGGCATCACCGCCGATCAGGCGGCGGACGTGCTCGCCGCGGCGGAACTCGACGGGCGCGTGCGCGGCGAAGCGCTGACGCTTGCCGAACTCGCCCGCGTCAGCGACGCGCTGGACCAGCTGACCTCGAGATGACGGACCGCTACGGACATTTCAGCCGACCCCTTTCCATGCCGGAAAGTGGGTCGGCTTCGCATAATTGGCGGCGCTGCCGCAAATCCCCACGCCGTTTTCCCTTGAATTTTAACGCGCTTCCTGTATAATAATCAGCGATACTACTTGGAGGTCGAGCACTTGAAGAATTCTCAACGCAATCAGCAGAGCGAACGGCTGCCGGTGATCCCGCTGCGAGGGCTGGTGCTGTTTCCGCACACGGTCACGACGGTCGATATCGCCCGCGAGCGCTCGCTCAACGCGTTGCAGCAGGCGATGAACGGCGACCAGCGGGTGTTCTTCGTCGCGCAGCGCGACTCCATGGTCGAGCATCCTTCCGAGGTCGATCTGTACACCATGGGCGTCGTCGGGCGCATCCGCCACGTCGTCCGCCTGCCGGACCAGTCTGCGCGGCTGATGGTCGAGGGCGCGGCGCGCGCGCTGCTGATGCAGCTGTTTGACGAGGACGGGCGGCAGTCGGCGCAGGTTGTCGCGCTGGAGGAGGCGCCCGAAGCGGCGTCCGCCGAGCAGCGGGCGATGATGCGCACGGCGTGCGCGCTGCTGCGCGAGATGCTGAAAGGGCGCGACGCGCAGACGCCGGAGCTGCTGCAGGCGCTTGAGGGCGAGCGCGATCCGGCACAGTTCTGCGACGTCGCGGCGGCGGGCGCGCTCAAGCGGCTGGAGGACCGTCAGGCGGTGCTCGAGTGCGCGGACGTCGACCAGCGTCTGCAGTTGCTGCTGAAGACGATGGCGGACGAAACCGCGATCGGCGCGCTCGAGGAGCGCATCCAGCAGCGCGTGCGCGAGTATATGGAGCGCTCAAACCACGAATACTATCTGCGCGAGCAGATTCGCGCCATTCAGGAGGAACTGGGCGAGGACGAGGACGAGGAGATCGCCGAGCTGCGCCGCCGGCTGGCGCAGTCCAAGATGCCGGACGAGGCGCGGGAGCGCGTCGACAAGGAACTCAAGCGGCTCGCGCGCACGTCCGTACAGGCGCCCGAAAGCGCCATCAGCCAGAATTACATCGAGTACATGCTCGACCTGCCGTGGGGTGTGCGCGACGAGAGCCCCATCGACATCGCGCGCGCGCGCAAGGTGTTCGACGCCGACCACTTCGGCATGAAGGAGGTCAAGCAGCGGCTGATCGAGTTCCTCGCCGTGCGCGCGTCGACGGGCAAGCTCAAGAGCCCGATCCTCTGCCTCGTCGGACCGCCCGGCGTCGGCAAGACCTCCATCGCGCGCTCGGTGGCGCGGGCGCTGGGCCGCAGGTTTACACAGATGTCGCTCGGCGGCGTGCACGATGAGGCGGAGATCCGCGGTCACCGCCGCACCTATGTGGCGGCGATGCCTGGGCGGATCGTGTCCTCCATCGCGCAGTGCAAGGCGATGAATCCCGTATTTCTGCTCGACGAAATCGACAAGATGGCCAGCGACATGCGCGGCGATCCTGCGTCGGCGATGCTCGAGGGGCTCGATCCCGAGCAGAACGGCGCGTTCCGCGACCACTACCTCGACGCGCCGTTCGACCTGTCCGACGTGCTGTTCATCACCACCGCGAATACGACCGACACGATCGACCGCGCCCTGCTCGACCGCATGGAGGTCGTCGAGGTGCCGAGCTATACGCTCGAGGAGAAGGCCCAGATCGCGAAACGCCATCTGTTGCCGAAGCAGTTGGCGGCGCACGGCTTAAAGCGCGGGCAGCTCAGGCTGTCGGAGCGCACGCTGTCCGCGCTGATCGACGGCTATACCCGCGAGTCGGGTGTCCGCGCCCTCGAGCGGCAGATCGGCGCGCTGTGCCGCAAGGCGACGCTCAAGTTCGTCGAGGAACCGGAACACGCGGCGATCGCGGTCAAGCCGGCTGACCTGCGCGCGTATCTCGGCGCGCCCGTCTACCTGCGCGCGCCGACGGAGGACCGCGCCACGGTGGGCGTGGTCAACGGGCTGGCGTGGACGAGCGTCGGCGGCGAGGTCATGCCCGTGGAGGCGATCGCCTTTCCCGGCAAGGGCGGGCTGGAACTGACCGGCAATCTGGGCGATGTCATGAAGGAGTCGGCGCGGCTGGCGCGCAGCGCCGTGCGCGCGCGGCTGGAAAAGTACGGCGTCGCGGCGGACTTCTTTGAGAAGCACGACGTGCACATCCACGTGCCCGAAGGCGCGGTGCCCAAGGATGGACCGTCCGCGGGCGTGGCGCTGACGTGCGCGCTGATGTCGGCAGTGACGGGTTTGCCCGCGAGCAACCGCTTCGCCATGACCGGCGAGATCACGCTGCACGGCAGGGTACTGCCGATCGGTGGCGTGAAGGAGAAGCTGCTGGCGGCTTATCGCGTGGGCATTACCGAGATCCTGCTGCCGGCGGAGAACGAAAAGGACTTGGAAAAAATCGACGCCGACATCCTGCGCCGGTTCACGATTCACAGGATCGCTGGCGTGGATGAGGCGCTCGATGCCGTGCTCGTCCGCGCGGACGGGCAGGGCATGAGGATTGTGATATGAGGATCAAGAACGCAAGGTTCGTCACCTCGCTAGCGGAGTTGAAGCCCTTCCCGGGGCAGGGGCTGCCCGAGGTCGCACTGGCGGGCAAGTCGAACGTCGGCAAGTCGTCGCTGATCAACAGTCTGGCGAACAACGCGCGTCTGGCGCGCACGTCGTCCGAGCCGGGCAAGACGCGGCTGGTAAACTTCTACCTCGTCAACGGCGAGATGTTTTTCGTCGACCTGCCGGGCTACGGCTTTGCCCGCGCGCCCAAGGGCGAGCGGCAGCGCTGGGCGGCGATGATCGAGGGCTACCTCGAGCGCTCGGAGCACCTCAAACACGTGCTGCATCTGGTTGACATCCGTCACGAGCCGACGCAGGAGGACCGGATGATGACCGAATACCTGCGCCACTACGACATCCCCTTTACGGTGGTGGCGACCAAGGCGGACAAGCTCTCGCGGGCGCAGCGCGGGCGAACGATTCCGGCGATCTGCCGGGGGTTGGTCGTGCAGCCGTGGGAGATCATCGCCTATTCCTCGGTGGACGGCACAGGTCGGGAGCAGCTGCTCGACCGCATCGGCGAAGCCGCGCTCGGCGTGACGCCGAGTGAAAACGAATGAATCGCGCCACGAGGCGCGCGGAGGCAATATGGGAATCAAAGTAGTCAAATTCGGCGGCTCCTCGCTGTGCGACGCCGACCATTTCCGCAAGGTCCGCGACATCGTGCTTTCCGATCCGGCGCGCTGCTACGTCGTGCCGAGTGCGCCGGGCAAGCGCTTTGACGGCGACGAAAAGATTACGGACCTGCTCTATCGCTGCTACCGCATGGTAGACCTCAACCAGTCGCACGAGGAAGTCTTTGCGCGCATCGCCGACCGCTTCCTCGGCATCGTCGAGGAACTGGGACTGGACTTCGACCTGCGTCCCATCCTGAGCGAGACGTCCGACGAGATCCGCCGCCGCCGCAGCGCCGACTTCGCCGCCAGCCGCGGCGAATACCTCTGCGGCATCGTGCTGTCGAAATATCTCGGGTGGGACTTTATCGACCCCAAGGATGTCATCAAGTTCGACCGCCGCGGCGCGTTTGCGGCGGAATGGACGAACGAGATGCTGATGCGCGCCATGGAGGATCATCCGCGCGCGGTCATTCCCGGGTTTTACGGCTCGTATCCAAACGGCGAGGTGCACACCTTCTCGCGCGGCGGCAGCGACGTTTCCGGCGCGATTGTGGCGCGCGCCGCCGAGGCGGACGTGTACGAGAACTGGACGGATGTCAACGGCTTTTTGATGGCGGATCCGCGCGTGGTCGACCACCCGCGCTGCATTCGCCAGCTGACGTACCGCGAGCTGCGCGAACTGTCCTACATGGGCGCGACCGTGTTGCACGAAGAGGCGATCTTTCCGGTGCACAAGGCGGGCATTCCCACGAACATCCGCAACACGAACGATCCGGACGAACCGGGCACGATGATCGTCGCCCAGCCCACCGAGGAGAGCTTCGCCACGCCCATCACCGGCATTGCCGGACACAAGGACTTTACGCTGATCACGATTGACAAGGCGATGATGAACGCCGAGTACGGCTTTGGTCGCCGCGTGCTGCAGGCGCTGGAGGACTTCGACGTCTCCTTCGAGCACCTGCCCACCGGCATCGACACGATGTGCGTCATCGTCTCGGACCGCGAGCTGTCCACGCGCAAGGATCAGATCATCCAGCGCATCCGCCAGACCTGCCAGCCGGACTCGATCGAGATTCAGTCGGGGTTGGCGCTGATCGCCACGGTCGGCTACGGCATGGTTCGCCGGCGCGGCACGGCGGCAAAGCTGTTTAAGGCGCTCTACGATGCGGACGTCAACGTGCGCATGATCGATCAGGGCTCCAGCGAGCTCAACATCATCGTCGGCGTCGATACCGCCGACTTCGAAACCGCCATGCGCGCGATCTACAAGGCGTTCGTCGGCGCGTGAGCGAAGGACGGATGGAGTCCGGGCAAGCGTCGCCCGGACTCCGGTTTTCTCATACGACATTTGGGATGGGGGAGGAACAACAATGAAGATTGCCGTGGTTACGGGCGCGTCGTCGGGCATCGGTCGCGAGTTCGCCGTGCAGCTCGACCGCAGCGAGGCGCTGGACGAGATCTGGGTCATCGCGCGGCGGCGGGAACGCCTCGAGCAGCTGCAGGACGTGCTGTGTGCCAGAGTGCGCCCGCTGGACATGGACCTGACCGAGCCGGAGAGCCTGGAGACTTACAGCGGTTTGCTCAATGCCGAGCGGCCCGAGGTGCGCGCGCTGGTCAACTGCGCCGGCTTTGGCGTTTTCGGCGCCTTTACGGCGCGGTCGCTGCCGCAGCAGCTGGAGATCGTCGACCTGAACGACAAGGCGCTGGCGGCAATGGCGTATCTGACGCTGCCGCACATGGGCGATGGCGCCGCGATTTACAATGTCGCCTCGTCGTCGGCGTTCCAGCCCGTGCCCTACATCGCGGTTTACGGGGCGTCCAAGGCGTTCGTGCTGAGCTTTTCGCGAGCGCTGAACGCGGAGCTCAAGCCGCGGGGCATTCGCTCGATGGCGGTCTGCCCGCATTGGTGCCGGACGGAGTTCTTTGACACCGCCGTGACCGATGACACCATCGTCTACTACAACTTCTTCAACACGCCGGAGGAGGTCGTCTCGCGGGCGCTTCGCGATATGGCGCGTGGCAAGGACGTGTCCATCTGCAAGCCTCAGCTTCGCGTGCAGCAACTGCTGACCAAGCTCCTGCCGCACGCCCTCGTGATGAAGGTCTGGTGCCGCCAGCAGAAAAAGCCCAGCTGAGGACCGGGCGGCTTGAAAGCGCAGCTGGAGGAAGGCGCAATGGCGCAGCGATATGCTGCGCCGATTTTTTTGCGCCGGAGACTTGACAACTGAACTTGCGTGTTATATACTGTATATGTAATAGCAATACACTATATTACGGGAGGCGAGCGATTGGAGATCATCGTCAGCAACAAGTCGAGCCAACCCCTGTATGAGCAGATCGCATCGCAGATCAAGGCGGCGATCATCGCCGGCGAGCTCAAGGCGGGGGAGGCGATTCCCTCCGTGCGCGCGCTGGCGAAGTCGCTGCACATCAGCGTACTGACCGTACAGAAGGCCTACGCGGCGCTGCAGGAGGACGGCTTCATCGAGACGAGTGCCGGCAAGGGCTGTTATGTGTCGGCACAGAATCAGGACTTCTATCTGGAGGAGCAGCAGAAGAAGATCGAGGAGAAGTTCGTGCAGGCCATCGAGCTGGCGCGCGCGAGCGGCATCTCTCTGGAACAGCTGATTCAACTGCTCACACTGTTGTATCGGGAGGATACGTAAATGGCGCAGAACATTCTGGAAGTGCGGGATCTGACGAAGGACTACGGCGACTTCAAGCTCGATGCGGTCAGCTTTTCGCTGCCGCGCGGCTGCATCATGGGGTTGATCGGCGAAAATGGCGCCGGGAAGTCGACGACGATCAACTGCATCCTCAACGAGACCTGCCGCACGGGCGGCGAAGTTCGCATCTTTGACAGGGACGCCGTCGCGGACGAGGTCGCGGTCAAGGAGCGCGTGGGCGTGGTGTTTGACGAGAACCACTTCCCGGACATCTTCACGCCGGACGAGATCGGCGCGTTCATGTCCGGCATCTACGCGCATTGGGACGGCGCGGCGTACCGGGCGCGCCTCGAAGCCTTTGGACTGCCCGCGCGCAAGGCGATCCGGGTGTTCTCCAAGGGCATGAAGGTCAAGCTCGCCTTCGCCGTTGCGCTGTCGCACGGCGCGGAGCTGCTGATTCTGGACGAGGCGACCAGCGGCCTGGATCCCGTGGTGCGCGACGACGTGCTGGAGATGCTCATCGACTTCGTTCAGGACGAGCGCCATTCCGTGCTGGTGTCCTCGCACATCACCAGCGACCTGGAAAAGGCGGCGGACTACATCGCTTTCCTGCATGAGGGAAAGCTGATCTTCTGCCGCGAGAAGGACGAATTGACCGACTGCTTCGGCGTGGCGAGCTGCGGTTCAGCCGTGTTCCAGTCGCTGGAGCCGTCGGAGATGGTCGCGTACCGCCGGGAGGACTATCAGTACCGCGTGCTGACGAACGACCGCCGCGCGTTCGCAAAGCGTCATCCCGAGGCGATTGTCGGACCGGCGACGCTGGAGGAGATCATGCTGTTTTACGTAAAGGGGGATGTACAGTGAAGGGTTTGCTGCTCAAGGATTTCCTGACCGTGCGCAGGAAGTACGGCGCTGTGCGCCTGATCATGGATCTGGCGATTGTCGCAGCGCTGATGATCGTGCTCGAGGGCGCAGGCGCCGTCTGTGTCAGCCTGCTGCTGGCGCCGCTGGAAGTCGCCTCCATGACGATCACGCTGGCGAACTGCGATGAGCAGTGGAAGTGGGGCAGATACGCCGTGGCGCTGCCCGTCTCCAAGCGGCAGATCGTCGCCAGCCGCTATGCCTTCG
>CALVPU010000059.1 GCA_944353735.1 uncultured Eubacteriales bacterium
GCTCTCGCAGGGACAGAAGCAGCTGCTGTGCATTTCGCGCGTGATGCTTGCCCTGCCGCCGATGCTGATCCTCGACGAGGCGACCTCGTCCATCGACACGCGCACGGAGATCCGCATCCAGTTGGCGTTCGCGCGCATGATGCAGGGACGCACGAGCTTCATCGTCGCCCACCGCCTGTCGACGATTCGCAACGCCGACACCATACTCGTCATGCGCGACGGCAAGGTCGTCGAGCAGGGCGATCACGAATCGCTGATGCGCAGGGACGGATTCTATGCGGAATTGTACCGCGCGGGGAGCCCCGACGCGGCGCTGGTGAAACGGGAGGCCGGGAACAATGCGCAGGGATGAAGCACTCAACTGCATGACCTTTATCGTGGGAAGGCGCGCGTCGGCGACGGGGCGCGTGTTGGTCGCGCACAACGAGGACGACGGCGGCTGCGTCTGCGTCCGCCACGGGCTCGTGCCGCGGGCGCGCTGGGCGGCGGGCGCGACCATGCCTGCCGAACCGGGCTGCGCCGCGATTCCGCAGGTTGCGGCGACGAACGGCTTCTTCTGGTCCGAGATCTGCACGCCCGAGGGCGGCATGAGTACGTCCGACGTGTTCTACAACGACCGCGGCGTCTGCGTGGTCAGCAACAGCTGCATGCGCTCGCGCGAGGATGCGCCGGACCTCACGGACGGCGGCATCGCCTATAACCTGCGCCGCGCCGTGGCGGAGCGCGCGGAGAGCGCTCGCGACGCGGTCCATCTGCTCATGGTGCTGGTGAGGCGCTGGGGTTATGCCTCACCCGGGCGCGCCTACACCGTCGCCGACGCGGACGAGGCATTCATGATCCAGATCGTCCACGGCAAGCATTATGCCGCGCTGCGCGTGCCGGACGACGCCGTGGTCGTCATGCCCAACCACTATACGATCCACTGCCCGTCGGCGTTCTCGGAGCACTGGACCTCTCCGAGACTCGAAAGCTATGCGCGCAGCCGCGGCTGGTGCGCGCCGGACGAGCCGTTTGACTTTGCCCGCGCCTACCAGCATCCCGATTCGCGCATGCAGCCGGTCAACGTGCTGCGCCAGCGCTTCAGCGTCGAGGCGCTGACCGGCAAGCCGTGTCCGGCGGAGGGAATGCCGTTCGTCGTGCGTCCCGCGGCGCCGGTGACGGTGGAGAAGCTGATGGCGATGCTCGCCAATCACTACGAGGGCGCGCCGGAAGACGTGCGCGTTGGCGCGGGAAGGACGCCGCACGGCAGCGAGCATCCCCGCGTCTGCGACGGCAGCACCGTGGAGTCGACCGTGTTTGACCTGTACCATAATCCGCGCCTGACCACCGTCTGGCTGGCGGCGGGCAGGCCCTGCCAGCAGCCGTGGCTGCCGCTGCACCCGCTGTGCGGTCTGCCCGATGCGCTGGCGCCGATGGCGGATCCTGCGGCGGAACTGGCGCGCCACCTGTGCCCGGACCCGTCGCGCATGGCGCACGGCAATAGCGGCTGGCAGCGCCTGCGCGACTTTGGCAACGAGATGGAAGCGGTTTACGGCGACAACGCCGAAGCCGTGCGCGCCGCCCTTGCGGACCAGCGCGTGCGCGCGGCGCGCGCCGATGCCGAAGCGGTTGCGCGCGCCGACGCGCTGTTTGCGCAGGGCCGCGTGGAAGAGGCGTCCGCGGTGTTGGCGCGCTCGTCCGAGCGGCAGGCGTCCGCGGCGCTGGGGACGGTTGCTTCGCTGGCGAAGGGTTTTCGCCGCGCGCAGGTCTGCGCAGTGGCGGTGGGGGATGGCGAGCGCTGGCGCGACGCTTCCGCGGGCGTCGATGCGGCGGACCTCGCGCCCGGCGCGCGCATTCGCGTGACGTTTGCCTGCGCGGGCACAGCGGATGCGGAAAGCCTGCAGCTCGGCGACTGCCGGACGCGCGAGCGCGATTGCTACGCTGTGGCGCTTCCCGGCAGCTTTGCCGCCGCGGTGGATGGGACCTGCACCGCGCAGTTCGACGCGCGCACGGCGCTTGGCTGTGTGACGCCGGGCGAGCACATCTGCTTCCTTGGCGGACGGGATGGCGATGGTCACGCCTTTACGGCGCGCATTCTCCTTTCACTGCGCTGACGGCGCGCAGGGATTCAGGCGCTTTTTTCGACGTTCGGCGCGCGCGCTCGTGCCGTACGTTTTTTAAGCGAGAAGGAGCGAAAAGCACCAACAACCGCTAAAAATGCCGAATCAACCGCGAAAAAACGGATAGAAATCGACAAATAAGGGATAAACTGAATAAAGCCAATTTTGCACTGCCGTGCTATAATATCCATGGAAACTTTGGGCGTCAATGGGCGTCGGATCGCGGCTGGAGGTGGAAACGTGGACGCGCGCGACTTCGATCGCATCAATCCGTTCGTGCGCATGATGCGCGTCAAACAGGATCTCTTCGGCACGGGCAAGTGGCAGGATGTCGATCACGTCTACACCATGATCACTGCCGGTCACGCCGACTTCATCGTCGAGGGCACGCGCTATTCGCTGGGGCGCGGCGACGTCATCGTCCTTCCGCCGTTTCAGACGCACGTGATCGTGCCCACGGGCGGCGAGATGCTGCAGCAGAAGATCTTCCACTTCGATTTCTTTGAAGATCCCGAGCGCTGTTCGCTGCGGCACGAGGACGTTCTCGACCGCGATGGACCGAAGGTCGTGCCCCAGCGCGAGCGGCTGATGGGCGATCGCGCCTTCGCGGCGCATCCGGAGCCGAAGGCGTTCGCGCGGCTGGAGGAGACCTATCAGCGCATGCTCGAAGAGTTCCAGAGCCTCTGCGAGGGCGGCGGCTGTTCGGCGCTGCTGCGGGCGTACTGCACCGAGATGCTGGTCGAGACGTTTCGCGGCGCGCAGGAGCATGTGCCGGAGGACCTGCGCGACAGCGACAAGTCCAAGGCGTGGCTGCACATCGAGAACGCGCTGAAGTACATCGAAGCCCACTTTACCGACGAGGACTTGAGCAACGAGCGCATCAGCGAGGCGATCGGCGTGTCGCCGAACTACCTCACGAAGCGCTTTCGCGCCTGCTTCGACATGCCGCTGCACCGCTACGTCGTGCGCATGCGCATCGAGCGCGCGCAGCGAATGCTGCACACCGGCAGCTGCAACATCACCGAAGCCGCTGCGGCGACGGGATTTTCCAGCATTCACGTGTTCTCCAAGACGTTCAAATCGGTGCTTGGGATGACGCCGAGCGCCTATCTGGAGAGCGTGGCGCAGGAACTTTCCGTGCTGCGGCGCAGCAGCGACGCTCAGCTGCTCGAACGCCGGCGGCGCGCCATGCCGCAAGCCCCGACGCCGGCTGAACGCCCGGACCGCTGCAGCGCAAAGGGCGCGCCGGACGATCGGTCCGGCAGTTCCTAGCGGGCGCCGCGGCGGTACGGGACAGGGAGCAAAATCTGGACATGGTTATGGGAGGGCAAGCAACATGAAAAACCGCAAGATCGTATTCGAAGCGCCGTATCAGGTCGCGCTGCACGAGGAGGACGCGGCGCTGAAGCCGGCGGCGGGCGAGCTGCTCGTGGAGACGCAGTACTCGCTCATCAGCACGGGCACGGAACTGGCGTGCCTGTCCGGCGGAGAGGACTGGTTCCAGATGCCGGCGACGCCGGGATACTGCTGCGTGTCGAGGGTGCTGGAAGCGGGCGCGGGCATGGAGGAATATCGCCCCGGCGACCTCGTGTTCCACTACGGCATGCACACGCGCTATCAGCTGACCAGCCCGAATCCGTGGAACCTGATCGCGAGGGTGCCCGAGGGCGTGGATCTGCGGCTGATTCCCATGGTGCGCATGGCGACGATCGCCTTCACGTCGATCCGCGTCTCGGACATCCAGCTGGGCGATTTGGTGGTCGTGTCCGGACTCGGCCTGGTGGGCATCATGGCGGCGCAGCTCGCCAAGCTGTCCGGGGCGACGGTGATCGGCATTGATCCCGCGCCGCACCGCAGGGCGCTGGCGGAGCAGGTCGGCGTGGACCGTGCGGTCGCGCCCGACGCCGCCGAGGATGCGGTCAAGGAGTTGGGACGCGGCTTTGGCGCGAACACCGTCATCGAGGCGACCGGCATCCCTGCCTGCGCGGAGAGCTGCCTGAAGCTGGTCGGCTATCACGGCGAGATGATCCTGCTGGGCACCCCGCGCGGCGGCTATGAGACGAAGCTGGCGAACGTGCTGCGCTGTGTCCATCTCGACGAGATGGGCTGCGTGACGCTCAAGGGCGCGCACGAGTGGCGGCTGCCG
>CALVPU010000060.1 GCA_944353735.1 uncultured Eubacteriales bacterium
GGAATCGATGGAGATGATCGCGTCCGCAGGCAGCTGGTTGACCGCCGCGTCGTTGCCGGGAATCAGCAGGTTGCCCTCTCCATCCACGTATGCGGCGAGCCCGTCTCCCTGAGCGACGAGCGCGCCGCGCCCTGCCGCGTCCTCCGCAAGCGCGGAGGCGGAAAGCAGCGCGAACAGCGCTGCGAGCAGCAGCAGGAATGTGATGCGTTTCTTCATCTGAACACCCCTCCAGTATGGTGATGCCCTTTAGACGTTCCAGAGGATTGCGAAGTTCCGGAATTTGGACGGGAGAGGGAAATTTTGCGGCAGAAATTTCATGCGGCGTTCGCTTGCAATGGGAATGCAGAACTGCTATAATAAGTGTATCGAACATACGTTCTGTTATGCGCAGAAAGTGAGGCGAGCGCGATGCGCACGATCCTGCACAGCGACCTGAACAACTTTTACGCCAGCGTGGAGTGTGCCTATGATCCCTCGCTGCGAGATCGCCCGATGGCAGTCTGCGGCGATCCGGACGACCGGCACGGCATCGTGCTGGCAAAGAACATGCCCGCCAAGGCGATGGGCGTGCGCACGGCGGAGGCGATCTGGCAGGCGCGGGAGAAGTGTCCGGGTCTGATCGTGCTGAAACCGGATTTTCGCAAGTACGTGCGCTTTGCAAAGATGATGCGCGGCATTTATGCCGAGTACGCGGACCGAGTCGAGCCGTTTGGCCTGGACGAGGCGTGGCTGGACGTTTCCACCAATCCCATGGGCGGCGCGACGATTGCCGACGAGCTGCGGCGGCGGTCGCGCGAGGAGCTGGGCGTGACGCTTTCGGTGGGCGTGTCGTTCAACAAGATCTTTGCGAAGCTGGGCAGCGACCTGAAAAAGCCCGACGCGACGACCGTCGTCTCGCCGGACAACTTCCGCGAGCGCATCTGGCCGCTGCCGGTGGACGCGCTGCTCTATGTCGGTCCCGCTACGGCGCGAAAGCTGCGCGCGCGCAACATCCGCACGATCGGCGATCTCGCCCGCTGTCCCGCCGGCGTGCTCGGCGCGATGCTGGGCAAGTGTGGGGAGATGCTGTGGGCGTTCGCCAACGGGCTGGAGCGCGCGCCGGTGCGGCGCATCGGCGAGGCAGAGGAGGTCAAGTCCGTCGGCAACAGCGCCACGCCGCCGCGGGATCTGCGCTGCGACGAGGACGTGCGCAGGCTGGTGACGGTGCTGGCGGAGAGCGTCGCCGAGCGGCTGCGGGCGCAGGGGCTGCGCGGCAGCGTGGTGGAGATCTCGGTGCGCGACTGCGCGCTGTCCACCTATCAGCGCCAGCGGCGGCTGACAAATCCTACGGCGCTGGCGGCGGAGATCATTCCCTGCGCGATGGCGCTGTTTCAGGAAAGCTATCGCTGGGAGCGCCCCATTCGCAGCATCGGCGTGTGTCTGGCGGCGCTGGTTCCCATGGGCGGGGACGAGCAAATGTGCATGTTTCCCAGTGCAGGGCGCAAGCGAATGTACGAACTGGAGGGCGCGGTGGAGGACATTCGCCGGCGCTTCGGACATAGCGCGATCCTGCGCGCCAGCCTGATACGCGACGATATCGGCGCCATCGACCCCAAAGACGATCACATGATCTTTCCTGAAGGCCGCCTGCGCGCCGCAAGTGGAGGCGTGTGAACATGGCGAGGCGGGTCTATGTGCGGGTCGTCGTCGAGTACGACGAAGCGGGCGGCGTTCATCCGCTGCGCATCGCCTGGGAAGACGGCAGGGCGTTTCGCGTAGAGCGCGTGCTGGATGTGCGCCGCGCCGCGGCGACGAAAGCGGGCGGGCAGGGCATGCGCTATACCTGCCGCATCTGCGGGAAGGAAACGTATCTGTTTGAGGACGACGGGCGCTGGTTTGTGGAGGCGAAATCGCGATGACTGTCGCCGTCGAGAAAGGATGGCTGCGCGCGGTTCCAAAGGACCGCGAGAGGCGTGCCATCCCTTCGCCGCGCAAATGCGGGCTGCTTCCCCGAAGGTTCGGCGCGCTGGCAAAGACGCAGGCGCAAAAAAATCGCCGCTGATATTATTATCAGGGCGATTTTTGCGCTCTTCGTCCGCTGCACGCGCATTCCGCGGTCGTCTACGCGCATGTGAGCTCTCATGGATGCAAGTTTGCTTTCCCGACCTGCGGGCTTTCTCAACATTGGCGGCGGTCTGCCTGTTTTTCCGGCATCCTGAGCCAGCACTTCCGGCGGACTCGCATTCATTAACTCGGCAGCGCTCCGTTTTCGTGAAGTACCGGACGCGCCTCGGCGACCGGCGCCGGCGCAGTCTCCGCGCTCGCCGCCTCGAGCGTGAACGCGGAAACCTCGTAGGCGTTGCGGGTAATGTATTCGCCGCTCTCGAGCAGTTTTTGATATTCGCGGGATTGCAGCCGCCCGGTCAGGCTGACGCGGTCGCCGACGCCGAAGCGCGCGGCGTACTGCGCGTTGCGCCCCCATGCGATGCAGGGAATGTAATCGCTCTTGCCGAAGGCGCGGTTGACGGCGAGCATCATGTCGCAGATCTCGCGCCCGAAGGGCGTGGAGCGGTAGATCGGCGGCTTGCACAGCGCGCCCGTCAACGTGACGCGGTTGAGCGTATCGTCGTCCTGCGCCTCGGAGATGTTCTGGGCAAACAGCGTGACCATCAGCCGTCCGGCGCCGTCGATGACCTTGTTGTACGAGCGCACCTGTCCGGAAATCAACAGCATCTGCCCCTCGTAGGGCGGCATGCAGGCGAGCAGTTTTCCGGGAAGCGTTACCGGCAGGCGGTCGACCGTTCCGGAAAGCCGCTTGACCAGCAGCGTGCCGGTATAAAACGGCTCGTTCATCACTTCGTGGCTCAGCGCCGGTTTGTCCGCCAGCCGCCCGGCGGCGACGATTCGATTGTTGGGATTCTCCATGGTATCACCTCTGCCAAATTCACGTATTTTGTGATTCCGATGATATATCTATGCGCGCCGCCATGCCGTTATGCGCATGTGCGCCGGACGGATTTCGCCTGCGCGCTTCACTCACGCCATCTTTGCCAGTTCCTCGCGGAGCTTGCCGATGATGCGCTTTTCCAGACGGGATATGTAACTCTGCGAGATGCCCATCAGGTCGGCGACTTCCTTCTGCGTGTGCTCCTTTTCGTCGCCCAGACCGTAGCGCAGGTCGACGATGTGCCGCTCGCGCGGGGTGAGGGCATGAATCGCCGTGTGAAGCATCTGCTTCTCGGCGCGGGCGTCCATGTCGCGCGTGACGAGATCGGCGTCCGTGCCGAGGATGTCGGACAGCAGCAGTTCGTTGCCATCCCAGTCGGTGTTCAGCGGTTCGTCGAACGATACCTCCAGCTTCAGGCGGTTGGTCTTGCGCAGCACCATCAGGATCTCGTTCTCAATGCAGCGCGAGGCGTACGTCGCCAGCTTGATGTTCTTGTCCGGATTGAACGAGTTGACGGCTTTGATCAAACCGATGGCGCCGATCGAAATCAGGTCTTCGATGCTGATGCCCGTGTTCTCAAATTTCCGCGCAATGTAGACCACAAGGCGGAGGTTCCGCTCGATCAGCGTGGCGCGGGCGGTGCCGTCGTCTTGTCCGACGCGCCGCATCAGCTCGAGCTCTTCCTCGCGGGAAAGCGGCGGCGGCAGCAGGTCGCTCCCGCCGATGTAGCACACCGAGCCGCGCCGGAATTGCACGACCATGCCGAAGATGGATTGACGAATCGCTTTCATATCCTGTTCTCCCTTCCAAAGTTCAAGTTGCGGCGGACGGCGCCTGCCCGGGACGCGGGGGTGTCACTGCCTCAGGCATCCGACCGGACCAGTGCGAAAGACGGCGGCGCGAGCGCGCGGGAAGCGCCGGGAATGCGCCCGGGATAGGCGGCGACCCACACTTCCGGCGCGCGCATCAGGCGATTGCCGCGGCGGATAAATACCGCGTCCGGGCGAAAGCAGCGCACCATCCCGCCGCCGCCGAGCGCTCCGAAGGCGACCCAGCGACCGTGCGCCGCGCCGGCGAGCAGACCGTCCAGCAGCGAAGACTCGGCGATCAGCACCGGCAGCCCGCTGATGGGCTCGCGCAGGCGGTTGCCCGTATCGATGAGCGCGCGGAAGGCGACCAGGCGCCCGCGCAGGCTCAGCAGGACCGTTACTTCCCATCCGGCGGCGCGCATCCGGCGGACGCGAAGCAGCGCGTACAGCGCCGCCAGTCCGGCGATCAGCGCCAGCGGAATCGCTGCGCGCATCGGCATGGGCAGCAGGGACGCTGCGCCGCCCAGCAGCAGCGCTCCGCAGAACAGTTGCAGCGCCATGCCCGCCCAGCGCCGGGGATCGGGATCGCCGCACGCCGCCAACGCCACCGGCGCCGCGAGCGCGAGCTGGACCATTGGATGCGTCAGGCGGGGCAGGCGGACTGCCAGCACCGCGTAGAGCGCGGCGATCAGTCCCGCCAACAGCGCGCGCCGCATCCGGAAGCAGCCGTTTGCGCGGGCGACCACGGCGATCAGCGCCGCGTCCACGGCAAAGTTCATCAGAAAGTAAGCTTCGATGCTGCCGGACATCGCATCACCTCGATGGACAACATGATAGGCGTCGGGCGGGACGATCTCAAGGATAACGTGTCGGCGAAATGGGACGGACAATCGACATCCGCCGACAGATCGCCTGCCATCCGCGCGCCTTTTTCGACGCGGCGGAACGATGACCTGGCGCAAAGCACCGCCGTCCGTGACTTGCGCCATGCCGGAAACGCTTGGCGTGCAGACGCTTTGCGGCGGCATCGACAAAAAATGTCGCCGGAATCGACATTTCCGTGCCGCTGTCGGCTAAAACGACGGATTTTTGGATTTTTTTACAAAATTCCGTTCGCCCCAGCGCTTTCAGGGGACGGAACGCCGGCGCGAACGCGCGCATAGTATGGGGCAAGGGGGGCGAGCGAATGAGTTTTTCGGAGCTGAAGCAGAAGGACGTCATCAACATCTGCGACGGTCGCAAGTTGGGGCGGCCAATCGACCTGATCCTCAACGACAGCGCGTGCGTCGAGGCGCTGGTCGTGCCTGGTGCGCGGGGCGGTCTGCTGAACCTCTTCCGACCGGACCGCGAGGGCTGCGTGATCCCGTGGCGGCGCGTGCGGCAGATCGGCGACGACGTCATCCTCGTGGAGTTCGAGGGCGAATGCCCGGCATGATCGCCGCGGGCACTCGCCCCGCGCAGGCGGCTTTTTGTGCAGACGGCGCAGAAACCACGGCGCAGCAAAGACCGGTGCGCCGCGATTTTCCGCTCTGACGGGACGGAAAAATCCCCAAAAATGCCACGCAAACCTGCAAAAATACCTGATGGGCAGAATTTTGATTGGAAATCTTCACGAATTTTGAAAAAGGACTAGACGAAGCGTTATTTTCTGTGTATAATATTAACGTATGAGGTGAGGACTGCGATGAAGTGTCCGTATTGCTGTTATCTGCAGAGCCGGGTGGTCGATTCCCGCCAGAGCGAGGACGGCACGAGCATTCGCCGGCGCAGGGAGTGCGAGGGCTGCGGACGCAGGTTCACGACGTACGAGCGCATCGACATGGTTCCGCTGATCGTGGTCAAGAAGGATCAGACGCGCGAGACGTTCGACGTCAACAAGCTGCGCGCCGGAATTGTCAAGGCGTGCGAGAAGCGCCCCGTGCCGCTGAGCCAGATCGACGAGCTGGTCGGGGAAATCGAGCGGCGGCTGACTGCCTTGCCCGAATCCGAGGTCACCAGCCAGGCGATCGGCGAGATGGTCATGGACGGCTTGAAGGCGCTCGACGAAGTCGCTTACGTGCGCTTCGCATCGGTGTACCGGCAGTTTCGCGACATCCAGACCTTCCGCGACGAGCTGAACAAGCTTCTGTCCGACCACATCTAAAAGGGTACGACTGACGGCATCGCGACCGGCAGATGATACCAAATACGAGAAAGAAAGAGGAAACGCACATGGCAAATGAACTGATTCTGGCCGTCGATGACGAAGCGCATATCTTGGAACTGCTTTCGTTCAATCTCGAGGCTTCCGGGTACCGGGTTGTCA
>CALVPU010000061.1 GCA_944353735.1 uncultured Eubacteriales bacterium
TCCGGCGGCGAGCGCGGGCGCGTGGCGCTGGCAAAGCTGCTGCTGTCCGACGCCAACGTGCTGCTGCTCGACGAGCCGACCAACCATCTGGACGTGTTCACGCTCGAGGCGCTGGAATCGCTGCTCGCCGGCTATCGGGGCACGGTGCTGTTCGCCAGCCACGACATGGCGTTCGTCGACCGCGCGGCTACGCGGCTGATGCGCTTTGAGCAGCGGTCGCTCGCGTCGTTCGAAGGAACGCGCGCCGAGTGGCTGGAGCGCGAGCACGCCGACCGCGGCGCCGAAGCGCGCGCGCTTGAGCGGGCGGCGCTGGAGATGCGCATGGCGGAGATCGCCGCGCGCATCGCCCTGCCGAAGAAGGGCGACGATCCCGCGCGGCTGGACGCCGAATACCGCAGCCTTGGCGAGCAGCTGCGCGCCCTGCGCGAGTGAGCGCCGAATTGACTGGAATCCCTGGAGAATGGAAGAAGGGCGGACGGCTGCGCGCCAGTCCTGTCAACGCCAGGTGGACCGCGCGATTGCGCACAGGCGGCGCCGCACATGTAAGAAATGCGTTCTTTTCGCCGGAAATGGTGGAAAAAGGGGCGGAAATCTGCTATAATAAATCGTAAGGCGGTGAAATGAGCGGAGATTTCCGAACGATCATTTCGCCATATACGAGAATTATTCGATTTTGAGGTGAATTTACATGTCCAACTGTGCAATCGTGGGCATCAACTGGGGCGACGAGGGCAAGGGCCGCATGGTCGATTACTTCGCCGGACAGTTTCCCGTGGTCGTCCGCTATCAGGGCGGCAACAACGCCGGTCATACCGTCGTCAACGAATACGGCAAGTTCGCGCTGAACCTGCTGCCGTCGGGCATCTTCCACAAGGGCACGATCAACCTGCTGGGCGCGGGCGTGGTCGTCGATCTGAAGCACATTCACGAGGAGATTGGTCGCCTGCGCGACAAGGGCGTCGCCGTCTCGCCGGACAACCTGCGCATTTCCGACCGCGCGATCATGGTGCTGCCGGTGCATCCGGCGCAGGACAAGTGGGAGGAACAGCGCCTCGGCAAGGCGCACTTCGGCTCCACGCTGCGCGGCATCAGCCCGATTTACGGCGACAAGTACATGAAGAAGGCGCTGCAGATGGGCGACCTCAAGCATCCCAAGGCGCTCGAGGAGCACCTGCACCGCCTGATCGACTACAAGAACGACATCATCGTCAAGGGCTATGGTCAGCCGCCGGTCTCCTATGACGAGACGCTCGAGTGGATTCACACCTACGGCGATCCGCTGATCCCCTACATCTGCGACGCCGGCGAGCTGCTCGAGAACGCGCAGGCGGCGGGCAAGTCGATCATGTTCGAGGCGCAGCTGGGCGCGCTGCGCGACATCAATTACGGCATCTACCCGTTCACGTCGTCCTCTTCGCCGCTGGCGGCGAACGCGCCGGTCGGCTGCGGTCTGCCGAGCCTGAAGGTGGACGAGGTCGTCGGCGTGACGAAGGCGTATTCCACCTGCGTCGGCGAGGGACCGTTCGTCGGCGAGCTCGACGGCGAGGCCGCCGACAAGCTGCGCGAGGCGGGCGCGGAGTATGGCGCCGCGACCGGTCGTCCGCGCCGCGTGGCGTGGATGGACACCGTCGCTACCCGCTACGGCGTCAAGCTGCAGGGCGCGACCGCGCTGGCGCTGACGAAGGTGGACGTGCTGTCCTATCTGGACGAGATCCCCGTCTGCGTCGCCTATGAGAAGGACGGCGAGCGCACCGAGCGCTTCCCCTACACGCCCGAGCTGTACGACTGCAAGCCGGTCTACGAGACGCTGCCCGGCTGGAAGGTGGACATCTCCAAGGCGCGCAGGTACGAGGAGCTGCCGAAGGCGGCACGCGACTACGTCGAGTTCATCGAGGCGCGCGTCGGCTGCCCGATCAAGTACGTTTCCGTGGGCGCCGAGCGCGACGCGCTGATCATCCGCGACTGAGAAAGGCTGGAGGTCATGAACAAGAATACGTACGAAACGCCGCTGAACAGCCGCTACGCCAGCCCGGAGATGCAGTACATCTTCTCGCCCGACCGCAAGTTTACCACGTGGCGCAGGCTGTGGGTGGCGCTGGCAGAGTCCGAGATGGAGCTGGGGCTGCCGATCACGCGCGAGCAGGTGGACGAGCTCAAGGCGCACGTCGACGACATCGACTACGACGCCGCCCGCCGCCATGAGGAGCGCGTCCGGCACGACGTCATGGCGCACGTGCACGCCTATGGCGACGTCTGCCCGAACGCCCGCGGCATCATTCATCTGGGCGCGACGAGCTGCTACGTCACCGACAACGCCGACATCCTCATGCTGCGCGACGCGCTCAGGCTGGTGCGGCAGAAGGTGGTCGAGGTGCTGCGCCGGCTGCGCGCGTTCGCGTGGGAATACAAGGATCTGCCGACGCTCGGCTACACGCACCTCCAGCCGGCGCAGCTGACCACCGTCGGCAAGCGCGCCTGCCTGTGGATGCAGGATTTGACGATGGATCTGGAGGAAATCGACTTCGCGCTCAAGTCGCTCAAGCTGCTGGGCAACCGCGGCGCGACGGGCACGCAGGTCAGCTTCATGGAGCTGTTCGACGGCGACGGTCTCAAGGTCGACGAACTGGAGAAGAAGATCGCAAGCAAGATGGGCATGGACGCCGTGTTCGCCGTGTCGGGGCAGACGTACCCGCGCAAACTGGACAGCCGCGTGCTCGATGCGGTCGCCGGCGTGGCGCAGAGCGCGTACAAGTTCGCGCAGGACCTGCGGCTGCTGCAGTCGTTCCGCGAGGTCGAGGAGCCGTTTGAGAAGAGCCAGATCGACTCGTCGGCGATGGCCTACAAGCGCAATCCGATGCGCTCGGAGCGCATCTGCGCGCTGGCGCGCCACGTGATGGCGCTGGCGCAGGACGCCTTCAACACCGCCGCGACGCAGTGGTTCGAGCGCACGCTGGACGACAGCGCCAACCGCAGGCTCTCGCTGCCGGAGGCCTTCCTCGCCACCGACGCCGTGCTGGAACTGTATGCCAACATCGCTGCCGGCATGGTCGTGTACCCGAAGATGATCGCCCGGCGCGTGAACGAAAATCTGCCCTTCATGGCGACGGAGGACATCATGATGGAGGCGGTGCGCCTCGGCTGCGACCGCCAGGTCATCCACGAGCGCCTGCGCGTGCATTCGCAGGCGGCGGCGACGCGGATGAAGCGCGACGGTCTCGAGAGCGACCTGCTCCAGCGCATCGCCGATGATCCCGCCTTCCCCATGGACCACGCCCAGCTGACGAAGCTGCTCGCGCCGGAAAAGTACACCGGTCGCGCCGGGGTGCAGGCGGAGCGCTTCATCACCGAGGTCGTCGATCCGATCCTTGCCCAGCAGCCGGAGATGGACGTCGGCACGGTCAAGGTCTGAGCGCCATGACGCCCATCATTCGCCGGAAAACGCCATGACGTTTGCGCGGCGCTGCGGATTGACCGCGGCGCCGCTTCGCATTTCAGCGCGCGGAAATGTATGCCGGTGCATATATGGCGCCGGTATGCGGGATCAAAATGTATATTCATAGTGTATAATCAATAGAATATGCAAAAATGCGCGGCGCACGAGGGCGCATACGGCGAATGTTCGGCGCAATGCGCGCGCATTGCCTATGGATTCGTCATGTAAAAGTGGAAATGTGCGGAAAGCCCGCAAAAGTTAACAGTGACTTCATAAAAATGGGTTGACAGCCGGGGTGTGTATAAATATAATATACATAACCGCTGTAGCGCATATAAATTCATATTACATGAATGGTTATGCGCAATGCGATACTGGAAATGGAGGGCGCTGCGATGAAAAAGATCCTTTCTCTGCTCGTCTGTCTGATGCTGGCGCTGAGCGCGCTGGGCGCGTTCGCCGAGGAGGAAGCCGGGACGACGCTGACCGTCGCCATCGACGGACAGTTTACCACGCTGGACCCCGCGATGAACACTGAGGTCGTCAACAACTATGTCCTCAGCCACATCTGCGGCGCGATGTTCACCAAGGACAGCGACGGCAACATCGTCAACATGCTGTGCGACACCTACGAGGTCTCTGAGGACGGTCTGACGTGGACGTTCCACCTGCGCGAGGGCGCGATGTGGAGCGACGGCGTGCCGGTGACGGCGCAGGACTTCGAGTACGCTTACCTGCGCGCGCTGTCCTATGGCGTGGACAACGCTTACGCGGTCAACAACCTGCGCACGTTCATCGCCGGTGCGGATGAGTACAACGCCCGCGCGATCGAGGCGGGCGCGAGCTTCGACTGCACGGTCGAGGACCACAGCGGCGTCGGCGTCGCCGCGCTGGACGACGCGACCTTCCAGCTGACGCTGACCAAGCCGTGCACCTACCTGCCCGGCCTGATGTGCAGCAACGCCTGGCTGCCGGTGCGCGCGGACTTCGCTCCGCAGCACGAGTCCCTGTGGGCGTTTGAGGGCGGCTACCCGACCTGCGGCGCCTATACGCTGGTCGAGTGCAGCGAGAACGAGGGCGCGACGATGGTGAAGTCGCCCACGTTCATCGACGCCGATACGGTCACGCTGGACACGATCGAGCTGGTCGTCATGACCGACCCGGCCTCTCAGGCGTATGCCTTCCAGACCGGCGAGATCGATGTCGCCATGGGCGTGAGCACTGAAACCGCGACGACCTACGTCGGCACCGAAAACCTCTGGAACATGCCGCAGGCGTCGAACTACTTCCTCGCCATCAACTCCGGCGAGACCGGTCCTGAATGGGCGAAGGACGCTAACGTCCGCCGCGCGCTGGCGCTGGCGATCGACAAGGAAGCGCTGGTTGAGGTCATCGGCGGCTCCACGTTCTACGGCGTGCTCAACGGCTACGTGCCGCGCGGTCTGCCCGGCGTCAGTGGAGACTTCCGCACGGAGGGCGACGAGGACGGCTACACGCTGACCTACGATCCCGAACAGGCGAAGCAGCTGCTCGCCGAGGCGGGCTACGACGAGAGCAACCCGCTGCAGATCTCCTATAAGTACTCCAACAACGGCATCCACGGCGACGTGGCGACCATGCTGCAGTCCATGTGGCAGGCGGTCGGCGTCGAGGTCAACTTCGACGCGGTCGAGTCCGGCGTGTTCTACGATCAGTGCGATCAGGGTCAGTTTGAGATCGCCCGCTACGGCTACGTCGCTTCCGACGATCCGATGCAGTTCCTGATCATCTGGACTTCCGCCAACCAGCCCGTCGCGGCGGTCGATGATCCCGAGTACGATGCCATGGTGGACGCCGCGCAGCACATCGTCGATCCCACCGAGTACTACACCGAGCTGCACGCGGTCGAGGATTACCTCTGCGACGAGAACGTCTACGTGATCCCGCTGTTCGACTACACCGACGCGGTGTTGGTGCAGTCCGGCATTCAGGGCTATCGCTCGCTGGGCGGCACGGTGGACTTCCGTCAGGTGACCTTCGCGGAGTAATGCCTGCGCCGAAACGGCGAAAAACTGCAAATTGCCATTCGATCCGGGGAATGTGTACGCATTCCCCGGTCTTGAACGTAGGTGGAAAATATGAAGAATATTGAAATTCGCGACCTGCTCGAGATGCGCTTTATGAGCCAGCCGCGCTTCAGCCCCGATGGCACGCGCGTCGCCTATGTCGTCAGCAAACAGAACGAGCGGGAAAACCGCTATGAATCGTGGATTCACGTGCTCGACTGCGCGTCGGGCGCGTCACGGCAGATGACTTTTGCCGGACGCGAGGACGACTTCATCTGGGAGGACGACTGCACGCTGCTGTTCGCCGCGGAGCGCGCCGACGCCGACAAGCCGGAGAAGTTCGCGCGCAAGACCTGCTTTTACCGCCTGCCGGTCGACGGCGGTGAGGCGGGCAAGGCGTTTGAGATCGGCGAGAAGGTGTCCGCGATCCGCGCGCTCGGCGGCGGCAAGTATCTGGTCAACGCCGTGGTCGATCTCAACGCGCCCGGCGACGACATGGACGAGACGCTGCGCGGGGACGAGAAGGACTATCACGTGCTCGAGGAGCTGCCCTTCTGGTCGAACGGGCGCGGCTATATCTCGCGGCTTCGCAGCGCGCTGTTCCTCTTCGATGCCGCCAGCGGCGCGCTGGAGAAGATCACGGGCGAGTTCTTCAATGTGACCAGCTTCGACTGCGCGGACGGGCGCGTCGTCTATGCCGGCTGCGACTACCGCGACAAGGCGAGCCTGTTTGGAGAGGCGAAGCTCTACGACGTGGCGAGCGGCAGGACGGTCGACATGGTCGAGCCCGGGCGCTATTCGATCGATCTGGTCTGCTTGGCGGGCGGGAGCGCGCTGCTGTCGCTGAGCACGCTGGAGCCGTGGGGGTTGGGCCAGATCCACGACCTGTACCGCTACGACCTCGCGGCGGGCACGCTGGCACTGGCGCGGAAGATGGACTTCGACATCGGCCCGAACGTGCTCTTCGACGCTTCCTACGGCGGCGGCAACGTTGCCTGCGCGGCGGGCGGGGACGTCTACTTCATCGGGCAGTGTGCCGACCGCGCCGAGATCTACCGCCTCGACGTCGCCAACGCGCTGACCAAGGCGGTGGCGTTCGACGGCTGCATCCGCGCGCTGGACGTGCACGATGGGCGCATCGCCTTTGTCGGGCATGCCGCCAACCGGATGGGCGACCTCTATCTGGCGGAGAACGGCGCCTGTGCGCGCAAGACGGCGATCAACGACGCGTTTCTCTCCGGTCGCTACGTCGCCGAGGCACAGTATATCCCCTTTACCGATTCCGACGGCGTGGCGATCGACGGCTGGATCCTCGCGCCGCAGGACGCCGATCCGGCGAAGAAGTATCCCGCGGTGCTGGAGATCCACGGCGGTCCCCGCTGCGCCTATGGCACGGTGTTCTATCACGAGATGCAGGCGCTCGCGGGCGCGGGCTACTACGTGTTCTTCTGCAATCCGCGCGGCAGTGCCGGCTACGGCGAGGCGTTTGCCGACCTGCGCGGCAAGTACGGCACGGTCGACTATCAGGACCTGATGGAGTTCACCGACCACGTGCTGGCGAAGTTCCCGCAGATCGATCCCGCGCGCGTGGCGGCGACGGGCGGTTCCTATGGCGGCTTCATGTGCAACTGGATCGAGGGGCACACGGACCGCTTCGCGGCGATCGCCTCGCAGCGCTCCATCTCCAACTGGGTGGCGGACTTCGGCGCCAGCGAGATTGGCTACACGTTCGACGTCAACGAGATGGCCGCTACGCCGTGGACGAACATGGAGAAGATGTGGTGGCACTCGCCGCTCAAGTATGCCTGCAACGCCAAGACGCCGATTCTGTTCATCCACTCGCTGGAGGACTACAACTGCACGCTCGATCAGGGCGTGGAGATGTTCGCGGCGATGAAGTATTTCGGCGTGCCGTCGCGCATGTGCCTGTTCGAGGGCGAGAATCATTCCCTCTCGCGCAGCGGCAAGCCGCGCCACCGCGTGCGCAGGTTGACGGAAATCATGAACTGGTTTCAAGAGTATCTGAAGTGATCAAAGGCAAGGTGATCCCGTGGCAAAGTACATCGTCAAGCGCGCGCTGATCGGCGTCGTCACGCTGTTTGCGCTCGCGACCATCACGTTTTTCATGATGCACATCATCCCCGGTTCTCCCTTCGCGGGAGAGACCAGCCGCCTGCCGGCGTCCGTTCGGGAGACGCTGATCAAGGGGTATGGCCTCGACCAGCCGCTGACGACGCAGTTTGCCACCTATCTGGAGAATGTGCTGCACGGAGACTTCGGCACGTCGCTGAATCGCAAGGGCAAGGAGGTCGTCGACATCATCGCCGACGGCCTGCCGGCGACGGCGTCGCTGGGTCTGGTGGCGTTTTGCGTGGCGCTGTCGGTCGGCGTGCTGTTGGGCACGGTGGCGGCGTTCTCGAAGCAGAAGTGGGTCAGCGGCGCGGTGGCGTTCCTGTCCACGTTCGGCGTCAGCGTGCCGAGCTTCCTGCTGGCGCTGCTGATGATGCTGGTGTTCGGCGTGCTGCTCGGATGGCTGCCGATCGTCGGCCTCGGTTCATGGCGGCACTACATCATGCCCAGCATCGCGCTGGCGCTGTCGCCGATCGCCATGATCACGCGCCTGGTCCGTACCAGCCTGATGGAGGTCATGCGGCAGGACTACATGGTGCTGGCGCGCAGCAAGGGCACGTCCGAGATCAAGGTCATCATCCGCCATGCGCTCAAGAACGCGCTGGTGCCGGTGATCACCTACGCCGGACCGCTGGTCGCCACGCTGCTGACCGGCTCGTTCGTGGTAGAGACGCTGTTCTCCGTGCCGGGCATCGGCGCCGAGTTCGTCAACAGCGTGTCCAACCGCGACTACACGCTGATCATGGCGCTGACCATCTTCTACGGCGCGTTCATCATCGTCGCCAACCTCATCACCGACCTGATTACGGCGGCGATGGACCCGCGCATCCGACTGAAGTGAGAAAGGAGCACAGGCGTATGGAGAAAACGAAGCAGGCGTCGCTGGACGCCGAAAAGATCGCGTCTGCTGCGCCTCAGGCGCTTCCGGACGAGCTGTTCGAGGAGCTGGACAGCAGCGAAAAGGACAGCGAATTCGTCGCCATGGAGAGCAAGACCTACCTTCAGGACGCGTGGTCGCGCTTTCGCAAGAACAAGCTGGCGCTGGTCGGGCTGGTGTTCATCTGCGCGATGATCCTCGCGGCGATCTTCGTGCCCATCTTCTCGCCGTACACCTACGACGGGCAGGACCTGACGGCGCGCAACGCCGGCTCGTCGTGGCAGCACCCGTTCGGCACGGACAAGTTCGGTCGCGACATCCTCGTGCGCGTGATGTATGGCGCGCGCATCTCGCTTTCCGTCGGCTTTGCGGCGGCGATCCTCAACCTCATCATCGGCGTGACCTATGGCGGCATCTGCGGCTACATCGGCGGCAAGGTCGATCTGGTGTTGATGCGCATCGTCGACATCCTCTATTCGGTGCCGACGCTGCTGTACGTCATACTCATCATGCTGGTGTTCGGCTCGAACATCTTCTCGGTGCTGCTGGCGATCAGCATTTCCAGCTGGGTCGGCATGGCGCGTCAGGTGCGCGCGCAGGTGATGTCGCTCAAGGAACAGGAGTTCGCGCAGGCGGCGTTCGTCATCGGCGCCAGCCGCCGGCACATTCTGTTTAAGCACCTGGTCATCAACTGCATCGGGCCGATCATCGTCAACACGACGCTGATGGTGCCCAGCGCGATCTTCACCGAGGCGTTCCTCGCCTTTGTCGGCATCGGCATCAGCATTCCGATGGCGAGCTGGGGCACGATGGCCAACGACGCGCGCGCGCAGCTGATGCTGTATCCGATGCAGATGGTCTGGCCTGTGGCGGCGATCTGCCTGACCATGCTCAGCCTGCACTTCATCGGCGATGGACTGAGCGTGGCGCTCGACCCGAGAGAGAGGTGACCGCAGTGCAGGACAACAAGCTTCTGGAGGTCAAGAACCTCGTCGTGGACTTCGATACCGAGCAGGGAACGGTCTACGCCGTGCGCGACGTCAGCTTTTCGCTCGCGCCGGGCGAGATCCTCGGCATCGTCGGCGAATCCGGTTCCGGCAAGTCCGTGACCATGTACGCCGTGATGGGGCTGCTGGCGGAGAACGGTCGCGTGACCGGCGGCGAGGTAATCTTCGACGGGCAGAATATCAGCCGCGGCGCCTTCCCCAGCGCGCATGCCTACAATCGCGCCATGTGCGCCATTCGCGGCAAGACGCTGTCGATGATCTTTCAGGACCCGATGACCTTCCTGAACCCCGTTTTGTCGATCGAAAAACAGCTCGTCGAGCCCATCCGCAACCACACGAACCTGAGCCGCCAGCAGGCGCGCGAACGGGCGCTGGAGCTGATGCGGCAGGTCGGCATCCCCTCGCCGGAGAAGCGCATCACGCAGTATCCGCATGAGTTTTCCGGCGGCATGCGCCAGCGCATCATCATCGCCATCGCGCTGGCGAACGATCCCAAGCTCATCATCGCCGACGAGCCGACTACGGCGCTGGACGTTACCATT
>CALVPU010000062.1 GCA_944353735.1 uncultured Eubacteriales bacterium
CGTCGAACAGGCGCGCCGCGTCAAGTTGGCGGTCATGGTGGAGGAAAACGCCGTCGCCGGAGGATTTGGCGAGGGTGCGATCCGGCTGCTTGAGGAGAAGGGCGTTTCCGTGGACGCGATTGCCCTCGGCGTGCCGGACCGCTTCATTGAACATGGGACCATCGCCGAACAGCTTGCGGAGTGCGGGCTGGACGGCTACGGCATCGCCCGGCGCATCCTGGCGCGTTGGGAGAAGGGAAAGGCGAACGCATGAAGAAGTGCCGCGCGGACGACCTGCTTGTCCAACAGCTGAATCTGCCCTCGAAGGCGCTGGCGCAGGCGCTGATCATGGAAGGGCGCGTGATGTCCGGCGACCGCAAGATCCTGCGCGCGAGCGAGATGCTGCGCCTGGACGAGGTGCTGCGCGTGCGCGGCGAAATCGACGCCTATGTCAGCCGCGGCGCGCACAAGCTCAAGCGCGCGCTGGAGGCGTTTGACATCGCGCTCGACGGTGCGGTCTGCATCGACGTCGGCTGCTCCACGGGCGGCTTTACGGACGTGATGTTGCGCGCCGGCGCCGCGCGCGTCTATGCGGTCGACGTCGGTTACAACGTGCTCGATTATCGCCTGCGCAGCGATGTGCGCGTGGTCTGCATGGAGCGCACAAACGCGCGCTTCCTGCGCCCGGACGAATTCGATCCGCCGCCGTCGTTCGGCGCGACGGACGTGTCCTTCATCTCGCTGCGCGCGGTCCTGCCCGCCGCGCTGGGCGCGATGGCGCCGGGCAGCCGCTTTGTCGCGCTCGTCAAGCCGCAGTTTGAGGCGCCGAGGGAAGACGTGGGGGAGAAAGGCGTCGTCCGCGATCCCGCCGTCCATCGACGCGTGCTGGAGGAGATGATTGCCTTCGTCCCGCAGCTCGGCTGGCGCGTCGCGGGCCTTGACTGCTCGCCGATCCGCGGTCCCGAGGGAAATATCGAATTTCTCCTCGACCTTGCGGCGCCGGACAGCGGCGTGCCGCAGAAGCCCGTCTCCGTCGAAGCCGCTGTCTGCGCAGCTTATGACAAATTCATTAAATCGTCCCAGAAGGACTTGTAACTTGCATGCTTTATGGTATAAATTATATATATGGCGCGGTGAGGAGGGGTCGGGTTGAGCTTCCGTAAGGTTGGGATTCACTGGAATTCATCCAAGGAACAGGGATTGGAAGCCGCCCGCAGGCTGATCGACTTGCTGCGAAGCAGGGGCGTCCAAATCGGCATCAACAAGAGCCTCTCTGAAAAGCTCGGAGAGGGCGCTCTTTATGACCCTTGCAGCTTTTCCGATTGCGAGATGCTCATCGTTCTGGGCGGCGACGGCACGATCCTGCGCGCGCTGGACTTTGCTATTCCGGGTGATCTGCCGATTCTCGGCATCAATCTGGGACGGCTTGGCTTTTTATCTGAGCTTGAGGTTGACGACATGGAGCGCGGGGTGAGCGCGGTGCTCGACGGCGCTTATGCCATCGACGAGCGCATGATGATGTGCGTCGAAGGGCTTGATTCAAACTGCATGTTCGCGCTCAATGAAATTGTCGTCAACAGATCCACACCGGAAGTGCGCATTCTTTCCCTGGAGTACATGGCGAACGGCACGCCGGTGAATCGAATCTCCGGAGACGGTCTGATCGTCGCGAGTTCGACCGGATCGACCGCCTATTCGCTGTCTGCCGGAGGACCGATTGTCTCGCCCGGTCTGGATTGTTTCGTATTGACCCCCATCTGTCCGCACATGCTCAATGTGCGGCCGGTCGTCCTGTCCGCATCCGACCGAATCACGATTCGGCTCACGGGCGACCGAAATGGCGCGCACGCGGTGCTCGACGGTCGGAAGATCATTTCGTTGGAGGGCGACGGCGCCGAGATTACGATTCGCCGCTCGGACCGCAACGCGAGGTTCATCCGGCTGGGTGAACGCAATTATTTTGCCCTGCTGCGCGGCAAGCTATCGGAGTGGACGCACTGACAGATGAATGTTGCATGGGAGGCCATTTTAGATATGAAAAGCGCGCGGCACAACCTGATTCTGGAGATCATTGAGGAAAAAGACGTCGAAACGCAGGAAGAGCTGGCGGAAGAACTCAAGCGCCGAGGCGTCAAGGTCACGCAGGCAACCGTCTCGCGGGATATTAAGGAACTGCGGCTGCTGAAGGTCCTCGGCGATCACGGTCGGTATAAATATGCGACGGTGGAGCGGGCGGAAAAGGGCGTAAACGACCGCTTTATTCGCATTTTGTCCGAATCGGTCATCAGCGTCGAGGCGGTCAACAACCTCATCGTCATCAAGACGCTCTCCGCGAGCGCGTCGCCCGCCTGCGAGGCGATCGATTCGATGAAGTGGAGCGAGGTGCTCGGCACAATCGCCGGCGAGAATACCGTGTTGATCATCACGCGCTCGGAAGAGGCGGTCGAATCGCTGACCGCGCGCATCCACGCGCTGATCAAGAGATAGCGGGCGGTAAATATGCTGCTGGAATTGAACATCGAAAATATCGCGCTGATTGAGTCGCTGCGCATCGAGTTTGCGCAGGGATTTAATGTGCTTACCGGCGAGACCGGTTCGGGCAAGTCCATCGTGGTCGACTGCGTCAATCTCGTGCTCGGCGGTCGCGCCGACCGCGACATGGTGCGCACGGGCGCGGAGAAGGGCCGCGTACAGGCGCTGTTCGACGTCTCCCAGAACGCCGCCGCGCAGGCGCTGGCGGGCGAGCTGGGCGCGGACTGCGAGGACGGCGCGCTCGTCGTGTCGCGCGAACTGAGCCGCAGCGGGCGCAACGTCTGTCGCATTTCCGGAACGATCGTTCCGCTCAGCGCGTTGAAGCGGCTGACGGGAACGCTGCTGGACATCCATGGTCAGCACGAGCATCAGTCGCTGCTGAACCCCGCGCGCCACATCGAATTTTTGGATGCCTTTGGCGACGGCGCGCACGCGCAAAAGCTCGCTGCGGTGCGGGAATTGTATGCCCAGCGCTCCGCGGAGGCGTCGGCGCTGAAGAAGCTATTGGCGGACGCCGCCGAGAAGGCACGCCTGATCGACATGCTCTCATTTCAGACGGAGGAAATCGCCGCCGCCAAGCTCAAGCCTGGCGAGGAGGCTCGGCTGACATCGAAGCTGCGCGTGCTGGAAAATGCGGAAAAGATTCGCGATGGCGTCGAGCGCGCCTACGCGCTGACCTACCGCGGCGGCAGCCGGAGCGCGAGCGCACAGGAACTGCTGATGCGCGCGACGGAGTCCATGGCGGGCATCGCCGACATCGACGTGCGCTATGCGGACCTGTCCAATCGGCTGCGCGAACTCTACTATGCCGTGCAAGACGTCGGTTACGAGCTGCAAGATGCGCTCGACCACATCTCATCCGACCCCAAGCTCATCGAGAAAATTTCCGAGCGGCTGGACCTGATCGACCGTCTGGAGCGCAAGTACGGACCGAATCTCGAGGACGTCATCGCCTTTGGCGAGCAGGCGGCGGCGCGCCTGACGGAACTCAAGCGCAGTGACGAGCGCGCGGAGCAGCTCAAGGCGCAGCTCAAGCAGCTGGACGAAGCGCTGAAAGCCGCCTGCGACGCGCTCACGCTGTCCCGCAAGGCGCTCGCAGCGTGCCTCGCCGAGGCGGTCATGGCGCAGCTGCGCGATCTCGGCATGGGCCGCACGCGGTTTGAGATCCGCGTGGACCAGGAACCTCGTCCCGGCGCGGACGGCGCTGATCGCGTCGAATTCCTCATCTCTCCCAATCC
>CALVPU010000063.1 GCA_944353735.1 uncultured Eubacteriales bacterium
GATGCTTTGTGTTATCATATCATATATGCTCAACTGGGAGGGATTGTCCATGTCCGGACATAACAAATGGTCAACCATTAAAAATAAGAAGGCGAAGACCGACGCCGCAAAGGGCAAGATCTTTACCAAGATCGGTCGCGAGATCGTCATCGCCGTCAAGACGGGCGGCAGCGCCGACCCCGCGCTGAACAGCAAGCTGAAGGACGTCATCGCCAAGGCGAAGGCAGCCAACATGCCCAACGACAACATTCAGCGCTCCATCAAGAAGGCGGCGGGCGAAGGCGACGCGACGAGCTACAAGGAGGTCACCTACGAGGGCTACGCGCCCTGCGGCGTGGCGGTCATTGTCGAGGTCGTCACGGACAACCTCAACCGCACGGCGAGCGAGATCCGCCACATCTTCGACAAGTGCGGCGGCAGCCTCGGCGCCTCCGGCTGCGTCGGCTGGAAGTTCGAGCGCAAGGGCGTCATCGTCATTGACAATTCCAAGCAGCTCGACGAGGACGAGCTGATGATGCTCGCGCTGGACTGCGGCGCGGCGGACGTGGAGATGGACGACGACACCGCCATCATCTATACCGATCCCGCCGACTTCTCGGCGGTGCGCGACAAGCTGGAGGCGGCGGGTTGCACGTTCCTCTCGGCGGACCGCGCCATGGTGCCCACCACCACCGTGGAGATCACCGATCCGGAGTCCGTCGCCAAGGTCACGAAGCTGATCGACTGGCTCGAGGACTACGACGACGTGCAGGAGGTCTACCACGACGCCGACCTGCCGGACGAGGAAGAGGACGAATAAGCGCGGGAGCGCAAATGAAGAGGCGAGCTCGAGAACCGGGCTCGCTCAGGATGTTGACAAAGTGGGCCGGCTGCCAGGGCGTTGAGAAAGCCTGCAGGTTCTGGGAAGCAAAAACTGCCACGGGTTTTCGATTAGTGGGACAGTTTTCGCGGTTGTGGGTTTTGTCAGCGCTCTGGGACGCGGTTGACCGCGTCCTTTTTTGCTTGCAGAAATGGGGGATTGCGAATGAAGGGGATGCTCGCAACGCTTTTGTGTCTGCTTTTCTGTTTGACAAGCACCGCGAGCGCGCTGGCGGCGCAGGACTACGAATGGACGGCGGACGACTATATCTGGACGATGCGCAGTAAGCGCGTCAACGGCGTGCCCATCGGCGACGCCATCGAGGACGCCTTTGCCAATGTGGAATGGTCGGTGACAACGGACGGGACGGACGTCTACGGAGTCTGCGAAGGCGGCGTGCCGGGAGACGATTTTTTCCTGCTCGTGCGCTTTACTAGCGAATTCAGCTTTGAGTTTGTCGCATGTCAACGCAACGGGCGGGAGCAGGAGAATCCCTCACAGCTGACGCTGGAAGCGCTGCAAGCCTATGCGCAAAGCCATCGCTGCGCGGCCTGCGCCGGCCTTGGCTATACGGACGCCTGCATGAACTGCGCCGGTTCCGGCTTCGCCTTCGGCAAGCAATGCCTGGCCTGCGGCGGCAGCGGACGCTATTTCTGTAAGGCCTGCAGGGGTTTTGGCGTGATGACGAACGACTACACGCGCGCTTGTCCCTTCTGTGACGGCACGGGCACGAGCGGCACCTGCCCCACGTGCGGCGGCAGCTTGTACGTCCTTCAGTCCGGCATGCTGCTGTTGTGCCCGGACTGCACGGGCAGCGGCGTGACCACCTGTTCAGTATGCAGCCCCGGCGGCATCGCTCTGGGATATCTCGCGAACAGTTGAAACGCAACAAAGCAAGCTCCCTTGGCAGGAAGTTTGCTCTCCTTACAGTTTTTTTCAATACCAAAAGCGAGCTCGGTTCTCGAGCTCGCTTTTAGTGTTCCAATGCACTTTCGCTGCGACGGTGAAGAGGACTTGAGCCGGGCACGATCCCGTGCGGCGCTGCGCCTTGGGAATTTCATAGGATTGCAGGCTCCGCCGGCATCCATTTCGTTCGTAAAAGGATTCCAGCCCGGGCTGTGCGCCGAAATAGAGCAGCGTTGGCGCGTGCTCGCGTGCGAGCCGCAATAGGGCGCTGCCGATTCCGCGCCGCCGGTATTCCGGCAGGACGAACAGCTCGGTGATTGTCCCGAAGAAGCAGCCGTCCGAGAGGATGCGCAGGCATCCGACGAGCTCGCCGCCGTCGCGCGCGGTGATGTTCAACGTCCGTGCAAGCGCCGCTTCCGTCCGTTCAAGGTCGTAGTCGCCCGGCCAGACGCGCTCCGCGAGGGCGAGGAACGCCGCCGCCGTCAATTCGCGGTCGCCGGTTCGATAGGAAATCATGCGCCTTCGTCCCCCTTCCGCGCAGACTGCCGGGCGCTTTTCAACCACCTGCGCACCTGCCGCCGCCGCTTGAATACGATGATTCTGGCGTTCGGCCAGCGGGCGATGGCGGCGCGATAAAATGGTCGATTTTTCCTGTTGAACGACAGCGTGCTCAGCAGAAATTTCCAAGTCTTCTGGTCGAACCGCTCGACGCAGTGCGCGCCCATATCCGGGCGGCTCCGCCCGCGGTTTTTCCAGACGCGCTGAAGCGCGCCCCAGAAGCACGCGATTGCTGGAAAGTCAAAATAAAAGATGGTATCGCAGTGCGGCAGGCGCGCTGGCAGCGTTCGCCGTATGTTTCCGTCCATAATCC
>CALVPU010000064.1 GCA_944353735.1 uncultured Eubacteriales bacterium
CGTCGATGAAGCGGACGGATACGCCGTCCCGGCTGCGGCCGGGCAGCATCAGCTGACCGGAGCCGATCAGTATGACCAGCGCGAAGCGCAGCGCGATGATGCGCCCCGCGGATTGCCGTTTGATCAATTTGAACATGGTTCACCTCATGGTTCCTGAGCCTCGCGAGTCAGATGCCCCACACGAGCCAGATATAGATGTAGCCGGCGAGCACCGCCGAGAGCGTGAACGGCACGCCGATGCGCAAAAAGTCGCGCAGCTTGACCGTCTCGCCGTTCTTGCGCAGGATGCCAATGGCGGCAATGTTCGCCGAAGCGCCGATGGGCGTCAGGTTTCCGCCCAGCGTCGCGCCGGTGAGCAGGCCGAAGTAGAACACGTACGGCGCCGCGCCCATCATCGCCGCGATGCTTTCCACCACGGGCAGCATCGTCGCCACGTAGGGGATGTTGTCGATGAACGCCGACAGCAGCACCGATGCGAACACGATCAGCGTGTACAGCAGGAAGGGATTGTTGCCGGCGACGGTATAGAACAGCTGCGCCACCGCGTCGATCACGCCCGCCGTCTTGATGCCCTCGATGACCATGAACAGGCCGAACAGCAGCAACAGCGTGTCGCGGTCCAATTCCTTGACGACCTTTACCAGCGCGCTCCCGGAACGCCGACGCAGGCATTCGCGGACGACGCCGATTGCGCACAGTCCAACGCAGACCAGTCCGCTGCGCAGCTCATACAGCGCCAGCGCCGTGCCGCCGTCCGGTTCGGGCAGGAAGGAGGCGACGATCAGCAGCGCCACCGTGCCGATCATCAGCGCGGAGGGGAAGCGGTCCGTGACCTTCGTCTCGACCTTGGCGGAAACTGGCTGGGTATCCCTGCGGAACAGCACCAGCAGTGCGACCAGCGACGCCAGCGCGCCCAGCTCGACGCCCCAGAACATGCCCGGACGTCCCTGCATCCAGAAGAAGTCGAGGAAGTTCATGCCGGCGTATCCGCCCAGCAGCATGCTCGTCGTGTCGCCGACCATCGTCGCCGCCCCCTGAAGGTTCGAGGAGACGGCGATGGCGATCAGCACCGGCACCGGCGAGATCTTCAGCTTGCGGGAGATCGCCAGACCCACCGGCGCAACCATCAGCACCGTGGCGACGTTGTCGACAAATGCGCTGATGACGCCGGCGAACAGCGCCAGCACCGTGACCGCCCACTTGACGTTGGGCACCTTGACGATCAGCACCTCCGCCAGATATGCGGGCATGCGGCTTTCGATGAACAGCGTGACCGTGCCCATCGTGCCGGCGATCATGAGCAGCACGTTGTAGTCCACGGCGCCAAGCGCGTCCAGTGCCGAAAAATCGTACACGCCGAACAGTCCCAGTGCGATGAACAGCGCCGCGCTCGCCAGCGCAATGACCGGGCGGTACTTCTGCAGCGTGAGCATCAGCGCGTAGGTGATCAGGAAGATGATGAGAGCCAGTATCATTAGGTTAACCTCCGTTTTCGCTATTTCCGCGCGAGATCCTCCTCGATCATGCGGTATCCGACGCCGAGTTCGTTGAGGATGTAGGGATTGTCTCCCGGTCTGCTGCCGAACTTCTTGCGGATATTGGCGATGTTGACCTGCAGCTTCTTGGTGCTGCCGGGGTCTGTCTCGCCCCAGATCGCCTGAACGATGGAGGTGTATGTCATCACGCGCCCTGAGTGCTCGGCGAGCAGGGCGACAATGTTGTATTCCGTCTGCGTCAGCTTGATTTCCTGATTGTCGATGAGCACCTTGCGGCTGGCGTAGTCGATCGTCAGACCGCCGGCGACAAACTTTCCGTCCGGCTGCGCGCCCGTCGCCTGATGATGGCTGCGCAGCGCGGCGCGCACGCGGGCGGTCAGCTCCGCCGTGCCGAAAGGCTTGGTGATGTAGTCGTTCGCACCGAGGTCGAGCGCGGCGACCTTGTCCTGTTCCGTCGTGCGGGCAGACAGCACGATGACCGGCGCCGCCGAGCGCGCGCGCACGGCGCGGATAAACTCCAGCCCATCGCCGTCGGGCAGGCCGAGGTCGAGGATGACGAGGTCCGGCGTGTGCGACAAAAACAGCGACTGACCCATCGCCTGCGTCCGCGCGGTCAGCACCTGATAGCCGTTCGTGACGAGCAGTGTCTCCACGAAGCTGCAGATGTTCGCCTCGTCCTCGACGACGAGAATCTTGAATTTATTGTTGCTCATGCTCGGCGTCCTCCATTTTCAGCGAGAAGCGAATGGTCGTGCCGCGACCGGGCTTGCTTTCGGCGCGGATATCGCCGCCGTGGGCGCGGATGATCGTCGCGCATACGGACAACCCGATGCCCATGCCGTGCCGCCCGCCGTCCACTTCCGCGGGCGCGCGCACGAGATTGCCGCTGAACAGGCCCTCCAGCCGCTCCCGCGGGATGCCGCAGCCGTCGTCGGCGACCTCGAAGATCGCGCGGTCGCCGAGCGTGAATGCGCGCAGCGTCAGCCGCGTCATGCCCGCCGCGTGGCAGACCGCGTTTTCCAGCAGGTTGATGAGCACCTGTTCGATGAGGATGGGGTCCATGGGAATGATGATGAACGATTCCGGAATGTCCACCTCGACGTGCTGGTCAGGATAGTGCTTGCGAAACTTGACCAGCGCGGTATCAACCAGCTCTTCGAGCACCGTCGGCGTCTTTTTGACCGCGACCTCGCCGGAGTCGATGCGCGTCACCGACAGCAGGTTTTCTACCATGCGGCTGAGCTCCTTGGCCTCGTCGCAGACCTCGCCCAGCAGCTTGACCTGTTGTTCCTTGCTCAGCGAATCGTAGTTTTCCATGATCGTGGAGCAGGAGCCGTAGATCGACGTCAGCGGCGTGCGCAGGTCGTGGGAGACGGCGCGCAGCAGGTTGGCGCGCATCTTCTCGCGACCGACCTCCGCGCGCACGCGCTCCTGTGCCTTGAGGCTGGTCGTCAGGGCGCTGGTCATCGCGGCGACGAACAGCATCACGACTGCGGAGAACACGTTTTCCGGCGGAGAGAAATTGAACTGAAAGAAGGGAAATGTGAAGGCCAAATTGACCGCCAGCACGCTGATGAGCGTCGCCGCGATGCCCCAGACATAGCCGTTGGTTACCCGCGAGACCAGAAATACCGCCATTACGAACACCATCGGCGCGACGGCGACCGTATCGAACGCGCGCTGCAAGGCCACCACCACCGCAAAGGAAACCGCGAGGATGAGCAGCGTCAGCAACAGGTCCCGCACCCAAGTCCGCACCTTCATTCGCTTCCCTCCAAACGACGGCTAAAAGTATACCATGACGGCGCTAAAGATTCAGCAAAGGATGACGCCCAAATTGAGGCGGCAACATGAAGGATTTGCAAAGCGCGATGCGCGCTTATTCAAAGGCATCGTCCGGGAGCGCCTGTTCGACCGCGTCGCGCACGGCGTCCCAGCCGAATCCCCGCCGCGCCAGCGCCTGGGAGAGCTTGGCGCGCGCTTCGCGCGCGGGCAGATCGGCATAGCGCCGCGCCAGCTTTTCGGCAGCCTGCCGCGCGGCGGCGCGCTGCTGGTCGTCGTCAAGGGCGCAAAGCGCATCCTCGGCGTCTGCCTCGGAGATGCCCTTGGCGCGCAATTTGCGCTTGAGGGCGTAGCGCCCCACCGGCTTGGCGGCGCTTGCCTCGGCGATGCGCGCGGCGATGCGGGCGTCGTCGATGAGCCGGTTTTCGCGCAGCCGCTCGAGGACGGCGTCGACGGCGGGGCGCACGTAGCCCTTGGCGAGCAGCGCGCGCTGCAGTTCGCTGCGCGTGCGCGCGCGGAAGTCCAGCGACGTCAGCGCCGCCTCGTAGGCGTCGGCAAGCTGGAGCGCGGCGACGGCGTCCTCGTAGGTTTCCAGATCGACCGCATCCCCCTCGTGCAGAGGACGCTTCTCAAAGTGCGCCTTGCGCACGCGCAGCGCGTCGCAGCCGTCTACGGCGACGATGACGACGCCGCGAAACTCGCGCAGTCTCGTGACGGTGCCCATGCGATCACCTCAATTCT
>CALVPU010000065.1 GCA_944353735.1 uncultured Eubacteriales bacterium
CACTCTCTCCCTACACGACGCTCTTCCGATCTATGCGTCCGCGGCAGGGCTTATCTCCGGCGCGCCGGAAAACCGCCCGGACGTCCGTGCGGGCGCAGTGCCTCCCGGCACGGGCGCGCTTGCAGAATCCGCGCCGGAAGATGTGTCCGCGGCAGGGCGTGCGGACGGCGCAAGGTCGATCATGCCCTCTTCCAGGGAAAACCGTGCCTCTCCGGCGAGGATGGCGCGAATGTCAAGGGGGCGCCGCGCGGGCATGCTTCGCTGCGCCCTGCGCGCCGCATCGGCTTTAACGCCCGTCGCGTCGCTTTCCACACCGGCTTCAACGCCCGCCGCGCCGTTTTCCGCGTCGGCTTCAACGTCCGCCGCGCCGCCTTCCGCATCGGCTCCGGTGTTCGTCACGCCGCTTTCCACACCGGCTCCGGCGTCCGCCGCGCTGCTTTCCACACCGGCTCCTACGCCCGCCGCGCCGCCTGTGGGCTCGCCGCGGTCTGCGCCTTTCACCCTGCGCCCCACACCAACGTCGGCGTCCACCGCATCGCGTGAAGGTGCGGCCTGCCGTGGCTCGCCGTTTGAAAAAGAGGAATGTCCTTCCTCTTCGCTCACGGCAAGCGATTGATTTCCCTCGCCTGCGCCGCGCAAAAGGGCTCCGGCGTCCGCCGCGTCTTCCGCGCCGCGCAGAAAGGACGCCTCCTTTGCGGTCGATTCGTCCCACGCGCCTTCCGCGCACGGGGCGGCGAAGCCGCCCGCATCCTGCCAGCGCAGCGGGGACGCCTCCACCGGCTGCGCGTCCGCCGCGCGCCCTTCCCGATCCTCCAGCCGGACGCGCTCGACGTCCGCGCCGGCGCGGCGGGCGGCGGCGCAGAGGCGCTCGAAGCCGCGCTGCAGGGGCAGAAAGACGTCGAAATCGCGCGCATCCGCGTCGTTTTCCAGCGGCAGAAAGACGCCCGTGCGCGGACAGACCGCGCCGACGGCGGCGATCAGCGCGTGCAGCGTCGAAGGCATCATGTCGAAGCCGAAGAACCACACGCTGCTCTCGCGCAGGAAGTCCGCGTTCGGGACGCGGAGGATGGCGGCGCGCATCTCCGCCTCGCCGTCCTGATAGCGTCCGGCAAGGCTCGCCTCGTACGCCTCGAGGATCTCGGCGAGGTCGCGGAGCTTCATCTGCGCAGGGCCGGAGAGCTCCGCCGCGCAGGCCCGCAGCGTCTCGGGCGGAACGCCCGCCTGACGGATGCGCTCCAGCTGCGCCGCGCAGCGCTCGGGAAAGCCGCGCCGCTCCTCCGCGCCGCGGTAGAGCGTCAGCCGGTCGCGCGCCTGGCGCAGGGCGGCGCGCACGAGCATCACCCTGCCGCGGTCGTCCACGCGCGTGCCTTCGGGCAGGCCGGCGGCGTCGAAGATGCGCTCGCAGAGGCGCTCGGCGCCGAGCACCTGCAGCTGAAAGGAACCCTTCAGGCGCAGTGCCTCGAGCAGCATCCGCTCGGTCTGCAGCGTGAGCTGTCGGGGCACGACGATCAGCCGCGGCTCGCCGCCGGGCGCGCGCATGGCCTCGGCGAGCGCCTCGCCGAGCACGCGGTTTCTGCCTGTAAAGATGCGCAGCATGTCAAACCTCCAAGCGATTCAGGATGCAAAGAAGCGGTCGCGGGTGGACCAGAGACCGAGGGCGGGGTTGGGGATGAAGAACGCGGGACCGTCGGGAAGGTCGTTGGGACCGGGCGCGAGGCGCGCGGGGTCGAAGCGGCGAACTGCCTCGTCGAAGGGAAGATGACCGTAGCCAGCGCCGCGAACCTCCTCGCCCGTCAGCCGCCGCGTGCAGTACGTGATCCGGAAGCGCCCCTCCGACGAGCCGTGAATCAGGTGCGCCGCGGCGCTGCGGTTGGCGCGCAGTCCGGCGTCCTCCCGCATCCGCGCCAGCACCGCCTCGCGCCCGCGATAGCCGCACCCGCGGATCAGTTCGTCGATCGCCGCGTCCTCCCCAAAGCGCTCCACTCCGGGCGCGAGGATCACCAGCTCCCCGCCGTCCGCCATCGCCATGCGCGTCCGGTAGACCGCCTTGTTCCCCAGCCACGTCGAGCGGAATTCCCCTCCGTCCAGCCACACCACCGCCCGCTGCAGCGGTCGCTCGACGAAGGTCACGTTCTTCGCCCGCGCCAGCTCCGCCGCCCGCGCAAACGGCTCCCGCCCGCTGCCGCCGAACACCCCGTGCAGCCGAACTTCGCCGTCCGGCGCCGTCGCCACCGTCTGGATATACGCCACCGGCGCGCCCCGCAGGAACCGGTCCTCGGCCCAGTCAAACAGCGCCCGCACCGGCGTGCGCGCCCGCCCCATGATCCGCTCCAGACCATACAGCGCGCCCAGCATGTGCGAGGCGTTGATCATCCCCGCACCCCCGCAGCCCACAAACAGGTTCTTGTTGCCGTTCGCCATCCCCACCACCTCGTGCGGCACCACCTGTCCGATCGAGAGGATGAGGTCGTACTTCGCCTCCAGCAGCCGCCGGTTCACCTCCACGGGCACCGCCTCGTCCATCCGCCCTTCGGAAATCTCCCGCACGAATGCCGCCGGAACCTCTCCCAGCCGCACCGTGTCTGCCCGCCAGTCGTGCACGATCATCCGCTCATACGGCGCCGGCGCGTACATCTCCCGCCATTCCCGCTCCGTCATCGGCACGTGCGTCCCCAGCGCCGGCATCACGTCCACCTCGCACGCCGGCGCCAGCATCTCCCACAGCATGCGCACGATGCTGCCCGCCCCCGAGTGCAGCCGCGTGTGGTCCGGCGGCAACAGCAGCACGCGCCTCAGCGCGCCGCCTTCCAGCGCCCACTCCAGCGCCCGCCGCACTTCCGCCTCCGCAAGTCCGCCCTCTCCGCGGGCATAGAGTGAAAAGCTCCGCATCTCCGTCAGCCTCCGTTTCCTGCACTGTCTGGGGAAAACGCCGCCGCGCAAAGCCGCCGCTACATGCCGCGATGGGCGATGTCCGAGACGAATTTCAGCGCGCCGGTCCAGCCCGCGCCTCGCCGCATGCTGCGATGGGCGATGTCCGAGACGAATTTCAGCACGCCGGTCCAACCCGCGCTTCGCCGCATGCCGCGATGGGCGCGGCGCCGCTGGGGAAAGCATCCTCCGCGCAGGACCGCCGCCGCAGGCCGCGGTGGGGGACGTCCGCGCCGAACTTCAGCCCGCCGGCCCACCCCGCCCTCCGCCGCCGGCCGCGGCCGCCG
>CALVPU010000066.1 GCA_944353735.1 uncultured Eubacteriales bacterium
AGGTGCGCAACGCCTACTACCGGGCTCTGGCTAACGTGCTGCGCGCCGAGATCATGGTAAACCCCGCCTCCGAGGAGCGCTACCGCAACGTGCAGGTGATCCTCTCGCTGTTCCTCAACACCGACGATGATCCCACCAACGAGGCTTCGCGCGACACCATCCGCCGCAGCATGACGCCTGAGCATGCCGCCACCATCGCCGCCGACTACAACCTGCCCACCGGCTTTGTCGAGTTCATCATCATGGACGACGACTGGAACGACGACGATTGGGAAAACGACGGCGATTGGGAAGACTTCATCGACGATACCTGGGCGTGGGGCAGCACCGGCGCGTCCCTCGACGCGGGCAGCCGCGACGATGCCTCCACCACCCGCGTGGCAGAGCTGCAGGAGCGCCTCATCGCCCTGGGCTATCTGACCGGCAAGGCCGACGGCATTTTCGGCGAGCGCACGCAGGCGGCGCTGCGCGAGTTCCAGCTCGCCAACGGTCTCCGTCCCACCGGCAGCTATACCGGCAGCGACGCCAGCCGGCTGTTCGCCGACGATGCCGTCGCCCGCTGGGACTATGCGGGAAGCTTCTACGACACCGATGACGACGATTACTACGATGGTCTCTACGACGACACCGGCGACGACAGCTACGAAAACACCGGCGATGACTGGTCCGGCGGCTACGACGACACCGGTGACGACAGCTACGAGAACACCGGTGACGACTGGGGCGATTATGACGACACCGGCGATGATGACGACGACTGACTTCCGGGCCGGCATCTGACCTGAACGCGGGCGGGAATCCCCTTCCCGCCCGCTCTTTGAAAGGAGGCGCTTCCGTGCGCAAGGGACCTGCCGCGCTGTTCTTTCTGCTGATGTTCTCGGCGCTGTTCGGGCTGGCGGCGCCGGCGCTGTTCGGCATTCCCGGCAGCATGGCGATGATCGGCGGTCTGGACGGCCTGCGCGCGATCACGCCCGAACAGGCGGCGGCGCTGCCCGAACCCTCGGGCAAGGTGGAGCTGGCGCTCGACGGCGCGCCGCTGCCCTATGATGCGGAAGCCAACGCCTATCTCATCCCGCAGAGCGCACAGACCGAAACCTTCGACGGCACGGTGGAGTTGCGCCGCGAGTTGGGCTATACCTACTACCTCTGCCCCAGCGCCGAGGGCGGCAAGGCGGATGCGCTGGCGGGCAGGATAGAATACGGACTCTACGCCGTGCGCGGGGAAACCTGCCGCTACTCGCGCGTGATTTTCACGCCGCAGGACGTGCTCTGCATCGACGTCGAGGGCGGCGGGCTGCCCGGCAAGGCGCGGCAGGACGGCGCCCTCGCCGTCTATTCCGTCCACGGCGGGCGCATCGTGCGCGAAGCCGTGCGCGCGGAAGTCAACGAGCGCGGCAACACCAGCCGGCGCTTTCCCAAGAAGAGCTATCGGCTGCACCTGCTCGACCTGCGCGGCGGCAAGCAGCACCTGTCGCTGGGCGGCCTGCGCAGCGACGACGACTGGATCCTTAATCCCCTCTATGCCGACACCTCGAAGATCCGCGAACAGCTGGGCTATGAGCTGTGGGCGCAGTTCAATTCCAGCGGCACACCCGCCGCCTCCTCGCGCCTCGTCCACGTGGAGCTGTTCCTCAACGGCGCCTACTGGGGGCTGTACGGGCTGCAGGAGCGCGTGGACTTCAAGCAGGTCGACGGCGACGACCGCGCCGACCGCCTCTACAAGGTGGTCGCCAACGATCCGCCCACCGTGGAGGAGCTGCTCGCCTGCGAGAGCACGGACCGCTTTCGCGCCTTCGAACTGCAAAACGGCGATACCGCCAGCGCCAACAGCCTCTGGCGTCCCGCCGCGGCGTACATGGCATACCTCGACGGGCAGGAATTGGCAGGGGTCGCGGTGAATCAAGACAATGTGGTGGACTATGGGCTCTGGGCGATGTTCACGCAGGCGCACGACAACCACTTCAAAAACCAGTTCCTCAACTGCGTCTACGGCAGCGAGTGCTTCACGCTGTACAAGATCCCCTGGGACCTCAACCACACCTTCGGCGACGTCTGGCGCAGCGAGGACGCGGAGAACAACTTCACCGGTTACATGATCGGCGCGCTGGTGATGGACGACGCCTTCGCCGCCTGGCTCAAGCATGGCGGGACCGAGGCGGCGCGCGCCACGGCGGAGCGCTGGCGGGAACTGCGCGAAAACGGCCTCACCGCCGAGGCAGTGATCGCCAGGGCGCGGGAAATGCATGACCAGATCGAAGGCGCGCGCATGCGCGACAGCCTGCGCTGGTCGCAGTGCGGCATGGGCGAGGGCAACGCCATGAACATCCGCGACATCGAGGATTTTGTGGAGACCATGTTCGTGCGCATGGACGAATATATCGAAGAACTTGCAAGCGGCGCCTGACCGCCCTGAGGAGGAAGGACAATGGCAAGGATCTGGATCGTGGAGGACGACCCGCGCATCGGTTTACTGATCGAAATGACGGTAAAAAAGGTGGGGCACGAGGCGCGGCGGCTGGTGGACGGCGCGGAGCTGGAACGCGCGTTGCAAAAGGACGCGCCGGAGCTTCTTCTGCTCGACCTGATGCTGCGCGAAAAGGATGGCTTTACCCTGCTGCGCGAGTGGAAGCAGCGCCCGCGCACCAAGGACGTGCCCGTCATCATCATCTCGGCGCGCGGCGCGGAGCGCGACAAGGTGCGCGGTCTGGAGCTGGGCGCGGAGGACTACGTGACCAAGCCCTTTGGCGTGCGCGAACTGCAGGCGCGCATCCAGACGGCGCTGCGGCGCCTGCCCACGGAGGGCGAGCGGCTGGAGGCGGGGCCGCTGTCCATCCTTCCCAAGAGCCGGGAAACGTTTCTGGACGGTCGGCGCGTGGATCTGACGGCGCGCGAGTATGAATTGCTGCTCTATCCGGCGCGGCGCGCCGGCTCCACGGTGACGCGCGGCGAACTGCTGCGCGAGGTGTGGGGCTACGCCACGGAGGAAGACCCCTCGCGCACCGTGGACGCGCATGTGAAAACGTTGCGCCTGAAACTGGGCGATACCGCCGCCGAGCCGCGCCTCATCCGCACCGTGCGCGGCGCGGGCTACCGCCTCATCGCGGGGGAAGAAGCGTGAAGCGCCGCCTGCGTCACCTCTACTGGACGGGCATCGTCATCACCATGGCGATGGCGACTGTGGCGGTGGCGATGATGGTCAAATTGAAGATCGACGACAGCCGCGAGCTGCTGCGCGCCATACTGCACGCGGCGTCGGCGTGGACGATCGACTCCACAGAGAACCTGCAGAGCATGGCGGACAGCATCGCCTCGGTGTCGCCGCCGCTGCGCGTGACGTTTCTCATGGAGCAGGGCCTGGTGCTCGCCGACAGCGAGGTGGATGCGCTGAGCATGGAAAACCACGCCTCCCGGCCCGAGGTACAGGCGGCGTTGGAAGGCGGCATCGGCGAGAGTCTGCGCTTTTCCGACACGCAGGCCATGGTGACGCTCTACGCCGCCATGCGCATTTCCCCGGCGCTCATCCTGCGCCTCAGCTACCCTTTGTGGGAGATCGCCCGCCTGCTGGCGGTGTACGGCGTAGGGCTTTTGTGCCTGTTTCTGGTGCTGTATGTCCTGCAGCGCCGGACGCTCGCGCGCTTTGGCAGGGACCTGCTGTTGCAGATGGATGAGGTGCGCCGCCTGCTGGAGGGCGACGCCGGCCATGGCCGCGCGGTGTTTCCGGAACTGCAGCCGGCGCTGGACAACATCGCCTACCTCGCCGGACGGCTGAAGGACGACTTGAATGAAGTTTCGCGCACGCTGACCCCGCGCGACGACTTCGTTGCCAACGCCTCGCACGAGCTGCGCAGCCCGCTGACCTCGGTGATGGGCTTTGCCGAGATGCTCGACGAGGGCATGGCCGACTCCCCCGAGGAGCGCGAACTGTGCGTGCGCATGATCCGCGGCGAGTGCCAGCGCATGTTGGACGTCATCGAGGACATCCTCCACTTGAGCCGCGCCGGAGGCAAGCCCGCGGAAGAACCGCAGAATGTGAACGTCGGCAACGTGGCGCGGGAGATCGCCACCTCGCTTTCGGCGCAGGCGGCGCAGAAGGGCATCGCCATTTCCGTCGAGGGCGAGATGGAGCGCATGGGCGTGGAAAAGGACTTCTGGGAGATGCTCTACAACCTCGCCGGCAACGCCGTGCGCTATGGGCGCGAGGG
>CALVPU010000067.1 GCA_944353735.1 uncultured Eubacteriales bacterium
CCACCGACGCCTTCCGCGTATCCGGCCGCGGCGAATTGCACCTTTCCATCCTCATCGAGACGATGCGGCGGCAGGGCTATGAGTTCCAGGTGACCAAGCCGGTGGTTCTGTACAAGGAGATCGACGGCGTGCAGTGCGAGCCGATTGAGCGCGTGGTGTGCGACGTGCCCACCGAGTATTCCGGCGTGGTCATTGAAAAGCTGGGCAGGCGGCGCGGCACGCTTGCCAGTATGCACGGGCAGGACCGCATGCGCCTGGAGTTCCTCATCCCCTCGCGCGGGCTGTTTGGCTACCGCAGCGATTTCCTCACCGACACGCACGGCGAGGGCGTGATGAGCGCCGTGTTCGAGTGCTACGAGCCGGTGAAGGGCGAGATCCCCACGCGGCTGTGCGGCTCTCTGGTCGCCTTTGAGACCGGCGAGGCCACCAGTTACGCGCTGTTCTCCGCGCAGGATCGCGGCGAGCTGTTCATCGAGCCGGGCGCGAAGGTCTATTCCGGCATGATCGTCGGCCGCAACTCCCGGCCCGGGGACATCGACGTCAACGTCTGCAAGAAAAAGCACATGACCAACAGCCGCAACTCCGCCGCTGCCGAGGAAGCGCTGAAGATCACCAACGTGCACATCCCCACCATGGAGGAAGCGCTGGAATTCATTGATGACGACGAACTGGTGGAGATCACCCCCAAGTCCATCCGCATGCGCAAGCGCGTGCTCAACGCCGAGATGCGCAAGAAGCTGGAAAGCCGCAAAAAGCAGGGCTGACCGGCGCAGGAGAACGACCATCGCCCCTACGCGGGGCGATTTTTGAAAGGAGCGCCATGCGCATACTGTCCCTCGAACTTACCGATTACCGCAACTACGCGCGCGCGGAGCTCCGGCCCTGCGCGGGCGTAACGGTGCTGGCCGGGGACAACGCGCAGGGCAAGACCAACCTTCTGGAAGCTATCTACCTCTGCTGCACAGGGCGCTCGCACCGCACGCGGCAGGACCGCGAACTGGTGCGCTGGGGCGCGGACTTCTGCCGCGTATGCGTGGAGGCCGAGCGGCGCGACGGCACGCACGAGGTGGACATCATAATTCCTCTGGCCGGGCGGCGCAAAATTCGCGTAAACGGCTCGGAGATCGCCCGTTCCGGGGAATTGATGGGGCACGTGACCGGCGTTTTGTTCTCCCCGGAGGACCTGCGGCTGATCAAGGACGGGCCGGGCGAGCGGCGGCGGTTCATGGACATCGCCCTTTCGCAGATACGGCCTTCGTATTACTACGCCTTGCAGCGCTACGCCCGCGCGCTCAAGCAGCGCAACGAGCTTTTGCGCACCGGCAGGCTGGAAACGCTGGACAGCTGGGACGAACAGCTCTGCCGCGAGGGGGCGCGCATCATGGCTGCGCGCGCGGACTACATTGAGCGCCTCAACGAGGCGGCGGCGCGCACGCACGGCGACATCGCCCGCGAGCGGGAAAAACTCTCCATCGCCTACGCGCCCAACGTGGCCGACGGCGACCTGCGCGCGGCCCTGCTGCGCACGCGCGAAGTGGACGCGCGGCGCATGACCACCAGCGCCGGCGTGCACCGCGACGACGTGCGCTTCTGCGTGGACGGGCGCGAACTGCGGCTGTTCGGCTCGCAGGGGCAGCAGCGGACGGCGGCGCTGTCTCTGCGGCTGGCGGAGCTGGACGTGGTGCGCTCGGAGAGCGGCGAAGCGCCGGTGCTGTTGCTCGACGACGTGATGAGCGAACTGGACCCCGAGCGGCGCAGGCGGCTGCTTGCCCATCTGGAGGGCATCCAGACCATCGTCACCTGCACGGACGTGGCCGACATCGCCGGGGCGCGGGCGGGCATGGTCGTGCGCGTGGAGGGCGCGTGTCTCAAGCAGGCGTGAAGAAAAAGCGCGGGCTTCCCCATTCTTCCTGTCCGGGAAGGCGGGGAAGCCCGCGTTTGCCTTGGCGCGGCCTCTGCTTGGCCGGGATCACACCTTCATTTTCGCGCCTTCCCGGCCCCTTGGATAGGCTTTGCGAAACGACGAGGGCGATTCGCCCGTTTCCGCCTTGAAGACGCGATGGAAGTATTTGGGCGATTCAAAGCCGACCTGCCAGGCGATCTCCGCGGCGTTGCCGTCCGTAGCAATCAAAAGGCGCTTCGCCACCTCGACGCGCAGGCGGTTCACATAGCATACGACGGTCGTGCCCGTATACTGGCGGAACTTCCTCGTCAGGTAAGAGACGCTGATGTGCGCGAGCGAGGCCAGCGCCTGCAGCGTGAGTTTTTCGGCAAAGTGCTCGTGTATATAGGGGATCACTTCGCGCAAAAAGCGGTCGGGATCGTCGGCGCTCTCGGCCTGACGGACGATGGCCGTCAAAAGCAGCTTGAGCAGGTATTCGACGATGTAAGGGTCTGGCTCCGGCCTTTGCCCCTCCGCGTGGATCATCTTGAACAGTTCCCGCAGCATGCCGCCCTGCTCGTGCAGCAGCAGCGGTCGTTCGAAGACCAGTTCCGGGAGTTCCACCCAAAGGCAGATGATCTCCCGCCTGCGCTCGCCGCTGAGCGCGTCGAAGTGCGCGCAGTTGGCGGGATAGACGAGCGTATCGAAGATGGAGGCGTCCACGCGCCGCCCGCCCACTTCCAGAGCGGCCCTGCCGTCCATGTAGTAAATCAGTTCGATACAGGGATGCGCGTGCTTGGTCATGTCCCACTTCTCGCTGCCCTCGCTGAAGCGCTCGCAATAGCGCAGGATGGGGCGGCTGTTGCGGATGATCTCACAGCGTTCCTCAACGTTCATAAGTTCTCCCCCTCCGTCTCCGCGTCACCGCTTCTATCTTAGCAAATCCACCGGACGCGCGCAAGAGAAGGCGGCAGAATTTCCCGCGCCGCTGTTCG
>CALVPU010000068.1 GCA_944353735.1 uncultured Eubacteriales bacterium
ACCGCCTCGCCGTCGCTCGGTCGCAGCGCCGCGCGCATGCGCCGCGCCAGCGCGGGTTCGCGCGTGGTGACGTTGCGCACGCCGGCGCCCAGGAACATCGCCAGTTCGGCGGGATCGTCCACCGTCCACACCGACAGCCGGCGCGGACCGCGCGCAAGGCATCGCGCCGCCGTCGCGCGGTCGAGGTTGGCAACCTCGAGCCCTTTGTCCGCCGGACCGTCGAGCGGATCGGCGCCGGCGGGCAGCAGCGAGTCGTTGCACCAGACCTCGATCCCCGCCGCGCAGGCGAACGCAATCTCCTCGTCCGAAACGTCGCCGGTGAGGATCGTCCTGTCCAGCAGCCCGAACGCCTGCGCCTGCCCGGCGACGGCGCGCGTCAGGCCGAAATGTTTCAGGTCGAGGTTGACCTTGAGACCGTCGTGCTTGGCGACCTCGCGCAGGGCGTCCGCAAGCGTGGTCAGACCGGCAGCTTCGGCGCGCGCGTCGTGGGAGAGCACCAGCTGTCCGCCGATGTCGCGCACGTCCATCTCAATCGCGTCGGCGCCGACGGCGCACAGCGCGCGGATTCCCTCGAGCGCGTTCGCCGGCGTGTTCTCCGCGCCGGCATGCGCCGTGATCATCGTCCATTCCATGGTCCCGCCTCCTGTACTGCACACTTGAACTATTATGACACACATTTCCGCGCGCGTCAAGGGCGAATGCCGCAAACCAGGCGCTCGCGAACCCAAAGAACCGCAGCGTCAACCGACCGCGCGCAGCTTCTGGGAAAGTGCGCCGCATGCGGGCGACGCCTTTGTGATGAGCAGCCGTGCCGCGCCCGCGCAGGTCCGCGGACACGACCCGCGCGCGGTCGTGCGTTTCGGGATTGCGCGCCCCGGCGCGCCTCCTGAGAAACACAAATGCCCCGGCAGCCTGCCGGGACACGGGAAAACGCAGACATCCCGGCGATTTACCGGAACGTGAGCAAACGCAAGTACCCCGGCGATCTGCCGGGACACAGGGAAACACAAATGCCCCGGCAGCCTGTCGGGGCGCGGGGAAACGCGCTGCGGCAGCCGGGACGCCCAAATGCACAAAAGCTCCGGCAATCTGCCGGAGCCTTGCGGGACTGCAAAAGCCCCGGCAGGACACCGGGGCTTGGCGGGATTACTTCTTGGTGGCCTGCGCGACGAGGGCGGTCATGTCCTCGGCGGTCTCGCCGTCGCGGAGCTGGCGCATCATCACGACCAGGCGACCGTTGTTGTTGTCATAGCTGCAGGTGACCAGGGACAGGAGCTTGTCGCCGCGCTCGACGGAGACGGGAATGTCAAACACGGAGCGGTCCTTCGCCTCGTAGACGAAGTTGATGAAGTCCTCGTCGGTCTCGAAGTTGAAGGTCTGCATGTCCATGAAGTTCTCGTCGCCGGGGGTGGCGGAGATGTCAAATACGGCGAAGATGACGTACTGGGCGTTTTCGTAAATGGTGTTGAAGGTCGGCACGGCGTGCGCCTGCACGAAGGCGAGGTCGCGGAACTCGTCGAGGTTGCCGAAGACGGTGCCGTTGCGCATGTTGTGACCGTGGATGAGCAGGTGCTCGTCGCGCGGGTAGATGCTGTTGCCGACGTCCATGAACGCCGCGCCCTCGGCGGTCTCCTCGCCGAAGAAGTTGTGGGTCAGGTAGTACTCGTTGTCGCGCTGGACGACGGCGAAGTCAATGGACTCCGACGCGGAAAGCCAGCCGACGGTGTCGGGGTTGGCGGCGAGCAGCTCGGAGAAGCTGTCGAGCGGCTGCGGTGCCTCCTCGGCGGAAGCGGACGGGTCGTAGAGCTCGCGCATGCGGTCGTTGGCGCGCACGCCCTGAAGGTGGGTGCCGAACTGCCACAGCAGCATCGTCAGGCAGCAGATCGCGACGAGCAGGCAAAGCACGCGCAGCGCGAAATTCAGCTTGTTGTGATGGGTCATCCGATTGTCCTCCATGCGTTGATATTGCAAAACGTTGCGACGGTCTCCGAGGAATCGGCGCCATCGCAACGGATTGCTATTTCTACGGGGCGCTCACGCGCCTCATGGAATGCAGTTTTTCTCGAAGATGAGGTTGGGGGGAAAGTTGAAGGGGCATCCGCCCCGCCGCGCCGGTCAGGCGCGGCGGAACGGGATTGCCGCGTGCTTCGGGCGAATTATTCGCCGATCGCGCGCTTCTTCAGGACGACGTAGCCGCCCATGGAGAGCACGAGCATGGTGGCGAGCACAGCCGCCGGAACGGTGACAACACCGGTCTCAGGCATGGTGCCTTCCCACTCGACCTCGCGGGTCTGGGTCGCGCCGCAGCGATCGCAGGTGCGCTCCTGAACGCCGTTCTCGGTCTCGGTGGCTTCCTTGACGGTGACCCACTTGCCCCAATCGTGGCCCAGCGGATCAACGACTTCCTGCTCCTTGACGAGCCAGCACTGGTCGCAGTAGTAGCCAGCGGTCAGGCCGGACTCGGTGCAGGTCGGCGCAACCGCCGGGAACATCTCGTCCTTGACCCAGTTGTGGCCCAGCGCCGGAACAACTTCCTGCGCCTTGACCAGCCAGCAGCGATCGCAGTACTGACCAGCGGTCAGACCGTCCTCGGTGCAGGTGGGAGCAACCGCCGGGAACATCTCGTCATCGACCCAGTTGTGGCCCAGCGCCGGAGCGGTCTCAACGACGATTTCCTCGCCGCAACGCTCGCAGATGCCGGTCTCGGTGGCGGGCTCGGTGCAGGTCGCCGGCTTGATCGCCCAGACGAGGACGTCATGGCCCAGCGCGTCGATCACTTCGCCACCCTCGGTGTAGTAGCAGCCTTCGCGCGCGCAATCATAGATCGCGGTGCGGCCTTCCTCGGTGCAGGTGGGATCAACCTGCGGCACGGACTCGATCATCTTGTGGCCCATGGCCTCGATGACCTCGCCGCCCTCGGTGTAGTAGCAGCCGTCGTTGGTGCAATCATAGATCGGCTCGCGACCAGCTTCGGTGCAGGTGGCAGGAACAACCTCGACAGCCAGTTCCATGTGGTGACCGGTCGCCGGGATGACTTCCTCCGACACGTGTTCACCGCAATTGGCACAGACAACCCAGTTGTGACCATCCGTCGTGCACGTCGGCTTGAGATAATCCTCATACGTCTTCGAATGCGTGCAGTAGCCAGGTCCCGGACCGATGACCTCAGGCGGAGTTGCTTCAGCCAGCGCGCTTACCGCGAACAGCATGACCAGCGCCATGACCGCCGCAACAAGCAGTTTCCAAGTCTTCATGGTTCATACCTCCATCTTCGATTATGTTCAACGGAATTGCACCGTTTGAACCGCTCTGCCCATGCGGGTTTCGCTCCGCACGGGATTGAGTATAGTATACCACCTAAAATCTGGAACGTCAAGTGCCTTTCGCCTGTTCGCACCTGGCGTGTGTCCATGGCGAAGCGAAAACAAACGGCGGCGGTTTCGCCGAAAACTTGTGCACTTTCCCCGAATCGTAAATTAAAAACGCCGCACATGCGCCACTTTTCCCCGACAAGCGGCGCGAATCGCGCCCCGAAGATGCGCGATTCGCCTCAATTAAAATTTTGTGAAACTATTTTTTCAGGATTCTGTCAACATCTCGCGGGTCGATGACGCGCACGGGACCGTGACCCAGTGCCAGCGAGTACGCCTTGGCGGCGTCCTCGATGTAGACCGCGCGGGTATAGGCGCGCGCCAGCGTGTCGCCGACGGCGAGCGCGCCGTGATTGCCCATCAGGCAGCCGTAGCGGTCCTTGAGCACCTTCACGCAGTTCTCCCCCACCGCGTCCGTGCCGGGAATCGCGCCCTCGGCGACGGGAATCTCGCCGCCGAGGAAGTAGACGATCTCGTACAGCACCGGCGGGATGGGCAGGTTGTTAATGGCGAAGGCGGTGGCGTAGGGCGAGTGGGTGTGCACCACGGCGCAGACCGAGGCGTCGGCGCGGTAGACCGCCGCGTGCAGCCGCCACTCCGACGACGGGCGGTGCGCGCCCTCGAGCACGTTGCCGTCGAGGTCGATGACCATGACGTCCGCCTCGGTCATCCGGTCGTAGGGATAGGAGCTGGGCGTGATGTACATGCGCCCGGCGGCGCGGTCATAATAGGAAAGGTTGCCGCTGGTGGCGGCGAACATCTTCTCGCCGTACGCCTGGCGGGTGACGCGAATCAGCTCGGCGCGAATCTCCGCGGGGGTCATGCTCTCTCCTCCTCGATCTTGTCCAGTCCCGCCCTGAGGTCGGCGATGAGGTCGTCGGGATCTTCGAGCCCGACGGACAGGCGCAGCAGCGATTCGCTGATGCCGATCTTCGCCAGTTCCTCGACGGTGTAGGTGTTGTGGGTCATGCTGGCGGGATGCTCGATGAGGGTAATGGCGTCGCCGAGGCTGACGGCGAGGGTGCACAGCTTGAGCTCGTTGACGAACTGCGCGGTGCGCTCGCGACCGCAGGCGAGCTCAAACGACACCACGCCGCCGAAGCCGCCGTGTTCGTACATGCGCGCGGCGAGCGCGTGCTGCGGATGGCTCTCCAGCCCCGGATAGCAGACGCGGCGCACGGCGGGATGCCCCTCGAGGAAGCGCGCCACCTTCATGGCGTTGGCGCAGTGGCGGTCCATGCGGATGTCGAGCGTCTTGAGTCCGCGCGCGATGAGGAAGGAATCGAACGGCGCCGCCGCGCAGCCGGTCATGTACTTCAGGCCGCAGGGAATGATGCGGTCGATGAGCGCCTTCTTGCCGATGATTGCGCCGGCGATGACATCGCCGTGACCGTTTAAGTACTTCGTGGCGCTGTGGACGACGACGTCCGCGCCCAGCGTGAGCGGGCGGACGAGGTACGGCGAGGTGAAGGTGTTGTCCACCATGTAGAGCACGCCGGGGTTCGCCTCGTGCACCGCGCTGGCGACGGCGGCGATGTCCACGACCTTGAGGTCGGGGTTGGTGGCGGTCTCGCAGTAGACGACCTTGGTCTCGGGGCGGACCGCCGCGCGCACGGCGTCGATGTCCTCAAAGTCCACAAACGTGACCTCCACGCCGAAGCGCGGCAGACCCTCGGTGAACAGCGCGTAGGTACAGCCGTAAAGCGTGCGGTCGGAGACGATGTGGTCGCCGGAGCGGAGGATCGTCCACAGCGTGGCGGTGATCGCGCCCATGCCGGAGGCGGTCATCATGCCCGCCTCGCCGCCCTCGAGGCAGGCGATGCGCGCCGCAACCTCGTCGGAGTTGGGGTTGTGCAGGCGGGTATAGATGTAGCCCGGCTCCTCGAGCGCGAAGCGCGCCGCGCCCTGCTGCGTGCTCTCAAAGATGTAGGTCGAGGTCTGGTAGATCGGCGTCGCCAGCGGCGCGGGACCGATCGGCTCCGGGCGCGCGGCGTGGATCTGGTTGGTCGAAAAGCCCATGCTGTCGGGATTATACATAGGAAGAAACATCTCCTCAGAATTGCGTCACTGGTCGGCGTACTCGCCGGCGTTGCCCTCGTCGAAGTAGCGGTGCAGGTCGTAGGGCGAGAGGATGCCCGCGTCGGTCACGACGCCGCTGACCAGGTGCGGCGGCGTGATGTCAAAGCTGGGATAGTAGCCCTTGACGCCCTGGCACGCCGTGCGCACGCCCATTGCCTGCAGCACGAACTCGGGGTCGCGCATCTCGATTTTGACGGTGTCGACGGTGGGATGGCCCTTGTCCGGCGCGCCGGAGACGAAGAACGGCACGCCCATGTACTTGGCGACGATGGCGATCTGGAAGGTGCCGACCTTGTTGACGACGTGACCGTCGAGGCAGATGGCATCCGCCGCGGAGGTGAACACGTCGATCTTCTCCTTCTGCATCACGAAGGCGGGCATGTTGTCGGTGATGACGGTGACGTCAAAGCCCATGTCGTGGCAGACGGTGGCGGTCAGGCGCGCGCCCTGAAAGTACGGGCGCGTCTCGGGGCAGAACAGGCGGATGTTCTTGCCGCGGTTCTTGGCCTCCTTGAGCATCTGACCGACGATCGTCTCGCCGAAGCACTGGGTCATGACCGCGCCGTTGTCTGGGAACATGTCCACCAGATACTTCGCCATCTTGCCGATCTTGTTGTAGCGCAGGTTGTTGGATTCGACCGTGTGGTCGACGATCGCCTGGCTGACGTCCCCGCCCGCGGCGATCGCCAGCTTCGCGGCGGCGAGGCAGCCCTCGGTGATGATCTGCATGCGCGCCACGGTGGTCGGGCGGGCGTGCGAGATCGTGTACGACGCCTGCTCGAGGTACTTCACCTGCGCCTCGGCGGTCTGGCTGCGGCACTCGTAGGCCGCCAGCGCCATGCCCATCGCGGCGGCAGTGTAGGGACCGGCACTCTGGGTAACCATGTCGGTGATCGCCTGCGCGACCTCCTGATGCGTTCTGCAGACCACGAATTCGACCTTCGTCGGGTAGACGCGGCGGTCGAGGATGCGCACCTCGCCGGCATCGTACCAGGCGACGTTTTCATATTGCAGCATGAAGGCAAGGCCCTTGTCGGCTCTCTCCATTTACTTTCCCTCCCCGTACAGCCGCGCGACGGCGGCCCTTGCGTTGGCGAGCACGCGCTCGCGGTCCAGCGTGAGGAAATTTCCTTCCTCGTAGAGGATCTTTCCATCGACCATCGTCATGGAAACGTCCGACGCCTGCGCGGCATAGACGAGCATCGCCATCGGCTCGAACGCCGGATACATGTGCGCGCGACCGCGGAAATCGACGGCGATGATGTCCGCCTTCTTGCCGACCTCGAGGCGGCCGGTGTCGTCGCGCCCCTGCATCTTCGCGCCGTTGACGGTCGCCATCCTGAGCACCTGTTCCGGCTGCATGATGACGGCGTTGTGGCGGAAGCCGTTGTGGATGATCGCGGCGAGGTGCATCTCCTCGAACATGGTCAGGTTGTTGTTGCTGGCAGCGCCATCGGTGCCCAGCGCGACGTTGACGCCCATGTCCAGCAGCTCCGGCACCGGCGCGAAGCCGCTGCCGAGCTTCATGTTGCTGGTGGGATTGTGGATCGCGGTGACGCCCTTGCGCTTGAGGATCTCCATGTCCGCGGGCGTAACGGCGACGCAGTGCGCCGCGCCGGTGGGAATGTCGAAGATGCCCATCTTCTCAAACCACGCCGCCGGGGTCATGCCGTGGCGGGCGATGCACTCGTCGTGCTCCTTCTGCGTCTCGGACAGGTGAATCTGCATCTGCGCGCCGCGCTCGACGAACGGGCGGACGCGGTCGGCATACGCCTTCGTGGTCGCGTCGTTGCTGGTGTACTCGGCGTGCACGGCGAAGTCGATGCGCACGCGACCGTTCTGCGCGCCGTGCATCTCCTCGTACAGCTCGACCGACTCGGGAATGCGCTTGTTCTGCTCCGGCGTCTCGTTCGGGTCGAACGCTTGCAGCACGCGGCAGACGTTCATCTTCATGCCGATCTTCTCGTTCGAGCGGATCGCCGTGCGCGGCTCCATGTACATGTCGGAGAACGACGTGACGCCCGAGGCGATCATCTCCATCATCGCCAGCTCATTGCCGGCGGCGATGTCCTCGGCGGTGAGCTTGTCCTCGATGGGCATCATCTTCTCAAACAGCCACTTGTCCAGCGGCAGGTCGCTGCCGACGCCGCGCAGCAGCGTCATCGCCGAATGGCAGTGCGCGTCCACCAGCCCGGGCATCAGCAGTCGCCCGGACATGTCGCGCGTCTCGTCGTAGACCTGAGCGGGCTTCTGCGCGCCGACATAGTCGATCGTGTCGCCGTCCACGCCCAGATAGCCGTCGGGAATGTAGTGGAAGCGGTTTTCTTTCCAGGCGAGTATGCCCGCGTGCGCAAACAGGCGCTTCACGCGACCACCTCCCCGATACGCGAGACGATCTTGGCAATGTAAGCGCTGAAGCGACCGGCGATCATCTTGCCGACATCGTCGACCTCCTCGGAGGTGATCGGCTGGTCGAGCACGCCGGCAGCCATGTTCGTCATCACGCTCAGGCACAGAAGCGGCATGCCGCAGTGCGCGGCGGTGAGCGCCTCGGTGACGGTGGACATGCCCACGGCGTCGCCGCCGAGAATGCGCGCGGCGCGAACCTCCGCCGGCGTCTCAAACTGCGGGCCGGTGAAGAAGAAGTACACGCCCTCGTGGACGTTCAGATCGCTGCCCTCGGCGCACGACCACGCCAGCTTGCGCAGCTCGGGGGTGTACATGCGCGTGACGTCGAAAAAGCGCGGGCCGAACTCCTCGACGTTGTGACCGCGCAGCGGGCTGGCGCCGGTCATCTTGATGTGGTCGGAGACGATCATCACGTCGCCCGGGCGGTACGACGGGTTCACCGCACCGGCGGCATTGGTGAGGATCGTCGCCTTGACGCCCAGCAGCTTGAACAGCCGGATCGGAATCACCAGCTGCTCGAAATCGTAGCCCTCATAGGAGTGAAAGCGCCCGGACATGCAGACCACGCGCTTGCCCGCCACGGTGCCGAAGATCAGCTTGCCCGCGTGAGACTTGACCGTTGAAACGAGGAAGTTGGGGATGTCCTTGTAGTCGATGACGATGGGATTTTCGATCGTGTCGGCAAACGGCCCAAGGCACGACCCGAGCACGATCGCCACGTCGGGCGTCCACGGAACGATCTTTTTGACATAGTCGGCGGACTTCTGAAAGTAGGCGTAGTTGTAGTCCATATTCATCCTCCTGACCGCCCGCTTCGAGCGGGCCGTATAATCGGCTTGCCATGGGCCTTCCCGACGGGACGGCGTCCCCGGGCGCCGCGCGAAACTCGCGGCAAACTATCTTCATTGTATCACGCGCGCAAAAGCGCGTCAATGCCGTCCGTGTTAAGGCGGATGCGAAGTTCCTTGCGAAAATTTACACAACCCTCTTGACAGCCGGCGCGGCGCACTTTATAATAGAAGGCAGAACATTTGGGAGGATGCACATTCACATGGACCCTGACGGTAACAGTCGAACGTTCAATCAGGATCGTTTTCGGGTATAGTCTGCCGGAATCGCACGGCGGGCTATGCCCTTTTGTATTGCTCCCAACCCAATGACGACCCAAGGAAAGGAAAGGATTTTTACACACCATGGACATAGCTCGACAACTGTTGCTGCAGGTCATCCTCATCGCGCTCAACGCTTTCTTTGCCATGACGGAAATCGCCGTCATCTCCCTCAACGCCACCAAGCTCAAGAAGATGGAGGAAGACGGCGACAAGATCGCGACCCGCTTGCTGAAGATGGTGGAGCATTCCACGAGCTTCCTCTCGACGATTCAGATCGGTATCACGCTCGCCGGCTATCTGGGCAGCGCATTCGCCGCGGACAACTTCTCCGACGGCCTCGCCTCGTGGATCTACAACGATCTTGGCTTCCAGCTGCTGTCCTACAACACGGTCAACACCATCGCCGTCGTGCTCATCACCATCATCCTCAGCTACTTCACGCTGATCTTCGGCGAGCTGGTGCCCAAGCGCATCGCCATGCAGAAGTCGATGCAGGTGGCGAAGTTCGCCAGCGGCGTCATCACCGCGCTGGCGACGATCATGCGCCCCGTGATCTGGTTCCTGACCTTCTCGACGAACGCGGTGCTCAAGCTGCTGCGCCTCAAGACCACCAATGAGGAGGAGACCGTTACTGAGGAAGAGATCCGCATGATGGTCGACCTCGGCGAGGAGCGCGGCACGATCAACAGCGACGAGGGCGAGTGGATCGACAACGTGTTCGAGTTCGGCGAGACCACCGTGCGCGAGGTCATGACCCACGTGTCCGAGGTCGTCGCCGTGCCCTCCGACGCCACGCGCGGCGAGATCACCAAGGTCATCCGCGAGAGCGGTCGCTCCCGCATTCCCGTCTACGCCAAGAACATGGACGACATCCTCGGCATCCTCAACGCGCGCGAATTCCTGCTCGAGGGCGGCGAGGACGGCGACAAGCTGCCCGAGAAGCTGATCCGCCCGGCGTACTTCGTGCCCGAGACGCTGCGCGCCGCGACGCTGTTCAAGGACATGCAGCAGAAAAAGCAGCACATCGCCGTGGTCATCGACGAGTACGGTCAGACCGGCGGCATCGTCACCATGGAGGACCTGCTCGAGGAGATCGTCGGCAGCATCTACGACGAGACCGACCCCGCCGAGGAGCAGCCGATCACCCAGATCGAGGACGGTGTCTGGCGCGCGCTGGGCAGCGCCGAGCTGGATGAGATCGCCGACGCCATGGACATCGAATTCCCCGAGGACCTCGACTTTGACACGCTCAACGGCCTGGTATTCAGCCAGCTGAACAACATCCCCAAGGACGGCACCGTGCTCGACCTGCAGGCGTATGGCCTCGACATCCACGTCGAGCGCATCGCGCGCCGCCGCGTCGTCAGCGCGACGCTCAAGAAGCTCCCGCCGGCGCTCCCCGAGGAAGAGCGCGCCGAGGACGAGGAGAACTGACCCCGTCCGGACACAGCGACAGGTTCCGCAGCCACAGCGCCGCGGAACCTGTTTTGCATCAAAAAAGCGCCTCGCGAAGCGCTCATGTCCGTCGGGCAGGCGATTTCCCCGCATCTGCCCATTCTGGAGCGGAGGACCATTCGCGAAACGAATTCCCGCCGCCAGCGGGCGTTCACCTTGAAATCTCGCGGCAGCGCCCGCACCGGAAACAGGTTGCCGTCGGCGGCGGTCCCGCTTCAATCCAAAGCCCGCCGCAGGAATGGTCCGCGGCGGGCTTGCAATTTCGCATTCATCCAGCGGCGCGCCAATTTCAGCGCGCTCCGGCATTCCGTTTCGCATTCGTCCGGCGGCGCACCGGTTTCGGCGCGCACGCCGCCCTTACTTGTGGTACTTTTCCCCGGCGCGAATGCGCTCGGCGCGGTAGAGCTGCTCGAGCAGGATCACCCGCATCAGGCCGTGGGGAAACGTCAACCTGGAAAACGACACCTTCTCGTCGGCGCGCGCCAGCACCGCGTCGGACAGGCCGTTTGATCCGCCGATCACCAGCACCACCCGCCGCCCGCCGGCGGCCCAGCGCCCGGTCATCTCCGCCCACTCGAGCGAATCCGGCGCGCCCGCCTGCACGCACAGGCAGACGACGTAATCGGTCTGGCGAATGTGCTTCAGCAGCGCTTCCCCCTCCTGTTCCATCGCCGCGCGCAGCAATGCCGGCGAGGGTTTGACGGGATCGCGCGCGTCGTCCACGGCGACGATCTGATATTTGCCATAGCGCGACAGGCGCTTGAGATATTCCTCACAGCCCGCCTGCTGCCACTTCTCGCGCAGCTTGCCGACGCAGAGGACCGTCGCATTCATGTCGTCGCCCCCAGCATGTTCATCAAGTCGACAGCATAGAATCCCAGCGCACACAGCGCCGCCAGCGCCAGCAGCGCGATCTCGCCGGCGCTCAAGCGCAGCGCCGTGGAGGGGATGAAGTCGCCGCGCTTGAGCTCCCGTGCCCGCTCGGGCGCGATCTGCGCACTTTCCGAACCATGCACCTCGCGCGCCGCTACGCGCATCGCGCCGCGCAGGTGCAGCGGCTGTGCCAGCGCGAACGCGATCAGCAGCGTCAGCGCAAAGTCGACCGCGATCATCAGCAGCCCCGGCACGCCGCCGAGCGCGGCGACCAGATCCGTTTCCATCAACGCCGCCTGCGCCGCAGCCTCTTCGGTGACCGCGCCGCCCGCGAGCAGGTCGAGGATGATCGTCGAAGCGTTGTACGCGCTGTGAAAGATCATGCCCGCGTAGAGCGAGTCCGTCCAGACGACCAGCATCGCCATCATCGCGCCGCCGAGCAATTCCGCCGGCAGCCCCATCAGCGAACCGTGCGTCATGGCGAACAGCGCCGCCGTGACGGCGACGGCGCGCCGCGTGCCGCGCTTTTCCCACGCGCCCAACAGCGCGCCGCGAAACAGCAGCTCCTCGCACACCGGCGCGACGACCACCGCCGCGATGGCATAGCGCATCAGTTCGGCAGTGCCCTGCGGCGGCACAAAGCCGTCGTCGGCGAACACGTTCAATCCCAGCGCCTGCCCCAGCGCCGACCACAGCACGGTGAAATTCAACGCCGCCATCATGCACAGCGCCGCGAGGAACGTGATGCGGATCGCCGCGCCCACCGGAATCGGATTGAGCCGCAGCGCCTCGGCAGCGCCGCCCGTGCGCCGCGCACACAGCGCCACCGGCAGCAGCAGGAACAGCCCGTAATAGAGAACGTTGACGACCAGATTGAGCTGATGGTACGTCGCGTTGGGCACAATGCGCACCAGCAAGCGCGCGATCGGCCCGCTGAGCAGCGACATCCCCCACAGTCCCGCCACCGCCAGCAGGTACAGCGCCGCCGCCGCGGCGGGGCGCACCGCCGGGCGGTCCTGTCCGCGCCCCTGCATATCAGACATTGAAGCGGAACAGCGTCACGTCGCCGTCCTTCATCACGTAGTCCTTGCCCTCGCTGCGCACGAGGCCCTTCTCCTTGCAGGCGTTCATCGAGCCCTCGCGCACGAGGTCGTCGTAGGAGACGATCTCCGCGCGGATGAAGCCGCGCTCGAAGTCGGAATGGATCTTGCCCGCCGCCTGCGGCGCGCGCGTGCCGTTCTCAATCGTCCAGGCGCGCACCTCCTTCGGTCCCGCCGTCAAAAAGCTGATCAGTCCCAGCAGCCGGTAGCCCAGCGTCACCAGGCGGTCGAGGCCGGATTCGCCGATGCCCATCTCCTCGAGGAACATGCGCTTCTCGTCCGGCTGCATCTGCGAGATCTCCTCCTCCGCGGAGGCGCAGATCACCAACACCTGCGCGCCTTCGCGGTCGGCGATCGCGCGCACGGGCTGAACCAGCGGCAGCGCACCCTCGTCCTTGCCGAGATCCTCCTCGCCGATGTTCGCCGCGTAGATGACCTTTTTCATCGTCAGCAGGAACCAGTCGCGCACCGCCGCGCGCTGATCGTCGTCCAGCGGCGCCGTCCGCGCGGGCTTGCCGTCGTTCAAATGGTCGAGCAGTATCCTGCCCGCCTCCGCCTCGAGGGCGTACTTCTTTTCGCCCTTCTTGACCATCGCCGCGGCGCGGTCGGCGCGCTTGGAGACGGTCTCGATGTCGGCGAGGATCAGCTCGGTATTGATGACGTCGATGTCGCGGGCAGGATCGACGCTGCCGTCGACGTGGATGACGTTTTCATCCTCGAAGCAGCGCACCACGTGCACGATGGCGTCCACCTCGCGGATGTGCGAGAGGAACTTGTTACCCAGACCTTCGCCGCGGCTCGCGCCCTTGACGAGGCCGGCAATGTCGACGAACTCCAAGGTCGCCGGCGTATACTTTTCCGGATGATACATTTCCGCCAGCACGTCCAGCCGCTTGTCCGGCACGGCGACGACGCCCGTGTTCGGCTCGATGGTACAAAACGGATAGTTCGCCGCCTGCGCACCCGCGCAGGTGATGGCGTTGAACAGCGTGCTCTTGCCGACGTTCGGCAGTCCGACGACGCCCAGTTTCATGTTGATTTCCTCCTAATGCGATCGCATCGCGCGCCCCTGGCGCGCCGTAAAACCGTAAAACAACATATATTATAGCATATTCGCCCGCGGGGCGTCAATTCGGAATTTTTCGCGCTTGACAGGACGATTCCCGTATGATATGATGAAAGGGTAATGGCGATGAGGGGAAGAAGTAAGCCGCCTTGCCGGATTCAGAGAGCGCCCGGTTGGTGCGAGGGCGCGGAGGCAGGTCCGCCGAATACATCCCGGAGCCGATCGGGCGAACGGAGTAGCCCGGTTCGGGTGCGCCCGTGATCGCGCGTTCGAGGCCGCGCCGCCGCGCGGCGAACGGAAGTGGTACAGCGTCCGCAGGTCGCCTTCCCGCACGGGGAAGGTCTTTTTTGTTGAATCAGGAGGGAAATGCCATGAAATTTACCGAAGAGGTGTTCGCACCCCACATGCGCCCCATCACGGGCAGCGCCATTCGCGAGATCCTCAAGCTGTGCGGTCGTCCGGGCATGATCTCGTTTGCCGGCGGCAATCCGTCCAACAGCGCGCTCGAGCCGGACGTGATCGCCCGCCTGTCGAGCGAAGTGCTCGCCAAGTACGGCACGCAGCTGCTGCAGTACGGCGCCACGGACGGCTTCGCCCCGCTGCGCGAGAGCGCGGCGCAGTTCCTCAACGATTCGGGCGTAAAGTGCACCCCCGAAATGCTGCTGCCGGTACAGGGCGGCTCGCAGGCCTTCGACCTGTTGCTCAAGGCGCTGATCGAGCCCGGCGACGTGATTCTCTGCGAGAGCCCGACGTTCCTCGGCGCCATTCAGGCGATGCGCGAGTACGACGCCCGTCTGGTCGCCATGCCCATGGACGACGACGGCATCTGCATCGACGCCGCCGAGGCGCTGATCCGCGAGCACCATCCGAAGATGATGTACGTCATCCCCACATTCCAGAACCCCACGGGCATCACGCTCTCGCTCGAGCGGCGCAAGGCGCTGGCACAGCTGGCGTCGAAGTACGGCGTGGTCATCGCCGAGGACGACCCCTATCGCGACCTGCGCTACGCGGGAACGGAGCTTCCGTCGATCCAGTCGTTCGACGAGGAGGGCTGGGTGGTGTACATGTCCAGCTTCTCGAAGTACATCTCCCCCGGCATGCGTCTGGGCGCGGCGGTCGCCAATCCGCTGCTGCTGCGCAAGATGGTCATCGGCAAGCAGTCCGCCGACGTGCACTCGCCGATGCTGATTCAGGCGATCATCGACGCCTACCTGCGCGAGGGCCGCATGCCGGCGCACCTCGAGCGCATCCGCGCCGACTACCGCCGCCAGCTCGATGCCATGCTCGAGGGCTTCGCTGCCTTCCCCGCAGGCACCAAGCACACCGTGCCGCAGGGCGGCCTGTTCGTCTGGGCAGAGCTGCCCGAGGGCGCCGACGGCATGGCGGTGTTCAACGCGGCGATCGAGGCGGGCGTGGCGTTCGTGCCCGGCACGCACTTCTATCCCGACGGCGGTCACGAAAACACCATGCGCCTGAACTTCTCCATGAGCGAGATCCCCGCCATCCGCGAGGGCATGGCGCGGCTGGCAAAGGTCATCGCGGAGGTCTGCAAGTGAAGATCACATTCCTCGGCACCTAGGCGGGCGAGAGCTATCCCGCCATCTGGTGCGATTGCGAAAACTGCAGCTATGCCCGTGCCCATGGCGGGCGCAACCTGCGCATGAACACCGGCACGATGATCGACTCGGACATCCTGCTGGACATGAATTCCTGCGGCTTCTACACCGCCGCGCGGCTGGGCGTGAGCCTGACGGGCGTCACGCGCCTGCTGGTCACGCATCCGCATCCCGACCATCTCACGATCGAGCCGCTCGCGTGGCGGCAGGAGGCGGCGGGCGCAGCGGACGCGGCGGCGGACGCACAGCGCGCGATGATCTCGCCGCGGTTCACGCGCCTGCCGATGCTCACCGTCTACGGCAACCGCTTCGCGCGCGAGGCGCTGGCGGACGCACATCCGGCGCTGTTCGACGGCAGTGCCCGCGCGCAGATGCGCTTTCAGGAGATTCGCGAGGGCGAGCGCGTCGAGCTGGACGACCTCGCGTTCACGCCCGTGCGCGCCAATCACACTCCGCAGCGCGGCTTTGCGCACAGCTACATCCTCGAACGCGGCGGCAAGACGCTGTTGTACGCGCTGGACACCGGCGGCTACGATCCCGACATGCTCGCGCTGATCCTCGCCCGGCGCTACGACGGCGTGGTCATGGAGGGCACGTTCGGCCTGAGCCGCGCCCCCAGCGGCGATCACATGAACCGCGAGAAGAACGCCGCCTTCCGCAACCTGTTGCTCGAGCGCGGCTGCATCGGCGCGGACACGCCGTTCTTCCTCACCCACCTCTGCCCGCACTGGACGCCGCCCCACGACCTCTACGCGCCGATGATGGCAAAGGAGGGTTTCACCGTCGCCTACGACGGCATGGTCGCGGAGATCTGAGCGCCCGAAGCGCCCAGCCCGCATTGCAGAACAATAAAATTTGGAGGAAATTCGATGAACGCATACGACATCCTGAAGGAGCGCGGCTTTGTCGCGCAGGTGACCTACGAGGACGAACTGCGCAAGGCGTTTGACGACGGCATGGTCACGTTCTACACCGGCTTTGACCCGACGGCGGATTCGCTGCACATCGGTCACTACATTCCCGTGATGGTGATGGCGCACCTGCAGCGCGCCGGACACCGCCCCATCGCCCTGATGGGCGGCGGCACGGGCATGATTGGCGACCCGTCCGGCAAGACCGACCTGCGCAAGGTGCTCACCGTCGAGGACATCGACCACAACGTCGCCTGCTTCAAAAAGCAGATGGCGAACTTCCTCGACTTCGACGAGTCCAAGCCGAACTGCGCCATCATCGCCAACAACGCCGACTGGCTGCGCACGCTGAACTACATCGACTTCCTGCGCGACGTCGGCGCGCTGTTCTCCGTCAACCGCATGCTCACCGCCGAATGCTACAAGCAGCGGCTGGAGCGCGGTCTGACGTTCCTCGAGTTCAACTACATGCTCATGCAGTCCTACGACTTCCTCGAGCTCAACCACCGCTACGGCTGCACGCTGCAGACCGGCGGCGACGACCAGTGGTCGAACATGCTCTCCGGCGCGGACCTGATCCGCCGCAAGGACGGCACGCCCGCCTTCGCGCTGACGTTCAAGCTGCTGCTGACGCACGACGGGCGCAAGATGGGCAAGACCGAGAAGGGCGCGCTGTGGCTCGATCCCAACAAGTGCGCGCCGTACGACTTCTACCAGTACTGGCGCAACGTCGACGACGCCGACGTCGAAAAGTGCCTCGCGCTGCTGACCTTCCTGCCCATGGACGAGGTGCGCCGGCTCGGCGCGCTCAAGGACAGCGCCATCAACGAGGCCAAGCGCGTGCTCGCCTACGAGGTGACCAAGCTCATCCACGGCGAAGAGGAGGCCAACAAGGCGCAGAAGGCCGCCGAGGCGCTCTTCGGCGCGGGCAAGTCGTCCGCCGACGCGCCGACGACGGTCATCACCGCCGCCGAGCTCGCCGAGGAATCGCGCCTGATCGCGTGGATGGCGCGCGCCGGCATGACCAAGTCCAACGGCGAAGCGCGCAAGGCGGTCGAGCAGGGCGGCGTGTCCGTCAACGACGAGAAGGTCGCCGACCCAGACTTCCGCTTCACCGCCGAGATGCTCGCCGGCGGCGCGCTCGTGCGCAAGGGCAAGAAGACGTTCCACAAGTTTGTCGCGGAGAAGGCATAAGGAACCCTCGCCACCGCAGGCAACGCACTCGCAAAAGGGACCGCCATGACCAGTTCATGGCGGTCCCTTGCGTCTTGCCGTTTACCCGCACTGACCGAGGAGCAGCGTCTGACCGGGCTGGAGCCGGTCGGGATCTGGCAGGCGGTTGATGGCGGCAAGCCGGTCCGCCGTGGTGCCGAAGCGCCGCGCGATGCCGCTGAGCGTGTCGCCGCGCCGCACGTCGTAGGTATCGCAGCAATCGCCATCATGGTCCGACGGCACGCGCGCGTACAGCATTTGTCCGGCACGGATGCGGTCCGGATCGGCGAGGTCGTTGAGCTGGACGAGCGACTGCACCGTGACGCCGTACTTGCGCGCCAGCGCGCTGAGCGTGTCGCCGCGGCGAACGGTGATGCAGATCAGCTTGCTGCCCGAGCTCGGCTTGGGGTCCGGCGTGCCGGGCACGGGCGACGGCTCCGCCTGCAGGATGCCGCGGGTGAAGCGGTCGAGATCGACATCGCCCTGAATGCCGTCCACGCGACCGCGGTCGCTGTACTGGAAGCCGGTCCAGCCGCGCCACTTGTCGTTGAATTCCGGCAGCGCCGCGCCGTACTCCGCCGCCCACAGCGGATAATCCGCCGCCAGCTCCGCGCTCCACAGCGTCCGCGCGCGCGAGGCGCCGGTATAGATGATTGCCTGCTTGCCGCTCTCGGTCGTCAGCGTGTCGAGAAACGCCCGGGCAATGGCATTGATCTGCGCGCTGGACAGGCTGCCGAACTGCTCGAAGTCCATCGCCAAGCGCAGGTCGACCTGCTTGCCGCGCAGCTGACCGACGAAAAAGCGCGCCTCGCGCACGGCGCCCTCGGCGCTGCGCGCGGTGACGTAGTGATAGAAGCCGACGAGCATGCCGTTTTCGCGCGCGCCGGCGTAGTTCTGTTCAAAGCGCGGGTCGACGTAGTCCTCCCCCAAGCTGGCGCGGATATACGCGGCGCTCTTGCCCGCCGCGCGCACGCGCGCGAAGTCGATGATGCCCTGAAAGACGCTGACGTCCACGCCCTCATAGGCGACGCCGCCCAGAGGCTCCAGGTATTTTGCCATCTTCCCACATCCTTTCTGCTATGTAGGAAGCTGCGCGGGAAAGAAAGCGCGGGCGGGTCGCCCCGCCCGCATGCGCGTCACTGGAGGCGGATCAGCGTCAGCGACACGACCGGCTGACCGGCGGTGCCGGTGACGTTCAGCGCCGCCGAGGTCGTCACCTGAATGGTGGACCCCGCGCGCGCACAGAACACGCCTGCGCCTGTGTAGTTGTTGATGGTGGCGTCCGCCACGGTGTCGATGACCAGGCGCGGCGGCACGAGCACCTGTCCGTCGACCTGCAGCTGGATGGTCGTGTCGACCGCGGCGTTGGACGGCGTATCCACGGACAGGATCGCCAGATAGAGTCCCGGTTCGAGCACGGTGATGGTGCCGTTGCTGTCCGAGAAGCAGTTGGCGTTGGTGTTGCGCGCATCGAGCGGAACCGTCGCGCCGGCGGTAATGTTGATCGTGCCATTGGCGGTGAACACGCCGTAGCACATCTGGCAGCCGTTCTGACCGCACGTGCCGCACACGCCGCAGGAACCGCAGGAACCGCACGAGTTGTTCGGCCGGCAGAGCGACGGACAGACGCTGCACAGCGCGCTGTTCTGCGCGCAGCCACAGGCATTGGCGGTGCCCACCGCCTGCGTGGCGGTGTTGGCGTTGGCGGCGGTGCTCGCGGCGGTGGCGCGGGCAAGCGCCGCGGTCAGGTCGCTCAGCGACGCCGGCACGGGGACGTTCGAGCAGTCGCAGCCGGTGCACGGTGCCGGCGGGCAGGGACCGGTGTAGTAGGGATAGTTGTAGGAACGGCACAGGCTGTTGAGCGCGCCCACGCGGGTGGTGCCGCAGCTGTTCCAGCAGCCATTGTTGTTGGTTGCAAGTGCCACAGTGCATTTCTCCTTTCCTTGGGTTCAGTCCATCCTATGACCCTCGGGAGAAATGCGTGAAACGCCGCCTGCACGCCCCTTCCTTTCCATTTCCGGTCTTTCGCAGTTTCGCCGCTTTTCCTGCAAGCTGAACTCCCTGCACCCTCGCACCGCTTTTCTCAAACAGGGCTTTCCTCGCCTGCGCAGAGCGCGCCGGCTTCCTCCGCCTTGCCCGGCGGACACGGCTGCGCGGGCAGGCGCACGCGAAACGCGACGCGACCATCGGCGCTCTCGGCAGTGACCGTGCCGCCGTGCGCCTCGACGATCTCGCGCGCAATCGCCAGACCCAGCCCTGCGCCGCCGGCGCCGGTGCCGCGCGCGCTGTCCAACCGGTAGAAGCGGTCGAACAGCCGCTCGAGCTTTTCGGGCGGAATCGTCCTGCCGTGATTGACGAACGTCAGCGCCACGCCTTCGGCATCCATCGCGCCCTCGACCTCCACCGCGGTGCCGGCGTCGCCGTAGCTGCAGGCATTGCGCAGCAGGTTGTCGAACACGCG